>NZ_AUTN01000019.1:0-18497 GCF_000497955.1 Pseudoalteromonas sp. TAE56 | reverse complement strand
GCGCGAGCCGGGCTCGGGTACTTTAGAAATGTCGGTTAAGTTATTAGCCCAACATGGCGTAATAGCAGAGCGCAGTATGCAATTGGGCAGCAACGAAGCCATAGCAAGGGCTGTCGCTCAAGGTATGGGGGTCGCTTTATTGCCAAATGTAGTCACAGAAGATTTAGTCCAGCTAGGCAAATTAACACGCCTGAGCCAAAAAAATAACGAGCAACTCTCTCGGCCACTTTATCAACTGCATTATAAAGACAGACCGTCTTCGCATGCTGCGCAAGCATTTGCAAAAAGCTTGTTTAGTGAGTAGTGCTCGCAATCTGTTAGTATTAAGGCACCAGTAGCAAATTTACATAAAGTTTAATCTTTAAAGTCAAAATTTGAGCCCTTCAGTCTTTCTAATACCTATTAGCTAAGTTAAAACTCAATTGTGTTACGTGATACACCTTTCATGCTTTACTATTAAATTAAAATAATTTTTAAACATGTGTTCAGAGCTGGTATCCCTTAAATCCACATCAAAATAGTAGCCGTCTTCTAAAACTTTCAAACTCTCTAAATCATTGCAAATGCGCTCAAGAATCAAATGTTTATATTTTGGAGTTATATTTTTGATTTCATACAGAGTGAGCCCTTCGGCATCAAAATTCACAACAACTCTTAAACTGGTACCTGAATAACCATGCCTTACAAAACTAATTCGGCTATCAATGGATGAAAAAAAGGTGCTGAAGTGATTTTTATCTTCCTCGTATTTCCATTGAGAAGCATCCCCCCAAATCAAGACAAAAATAGCACCAAAAACAGCGGCAGCTACATACAATTTGTTGGCATTTATCATAAACCACAATTGAACTTTTTCAGTTCGCATTAATTTCATAAGTCACATAACTTTTATGTAAAAGACTAAATCAGTCGGATAAAATAAAAGACTAATAATCAAAACCAAAGTCTTGCTCATTCACATGTGTAGGTAATATAACTAGAGTTAAGAAAAATACCTTGATGCCACACCAATGCCGATAAGTAAAATAATTAATAAAACCCAATATCTTTTTGAACCATCTAAATTTTCACCGCAGACTGGGCAAGATGATGACGCGATTGGAGTCCCGTTAATATTTGTCGTTTTAATTATTGGGGAGGTAATTCCTGATTTACACTTTTTGCACTTCATAAATATCCATATTAATTATAAATAAAATCGCGGGTTGATGCTCACAAAACGCTTACCTAATTGACATTAAATGACAGGCTATAATTAGCAACAAATCACAGAAAACCAACCTTTATACATCCTTTTAATTGAATTGCCATAACATAAGAATAGACCTTACAAACCCTGAGTTAAGTCTTGCGCTAACGTACCCGTTGGCTTTTCAATTACGCGTACCAACTCTTTGCCAGTTTGTTTAACAATAAACGTAGGTGTGTATTGTAAGTCGTGAGCCTGTGCAATGCCTGCATCGTCTTGCTTGTTGTAACCTACGGCCACATAGTCAATGCTTGCAAGTGTAACTTTAGATTCATCTAGCAACTTAATAAGCTTTGGCACTTCGCGCTCACTGTCGTGACACCATGTACCAAATAATACAATTAGCTCTTTGCCTTCTAGTTTTTGCATTAATGAAATGTCTTGTGCTGTTGGTGTATACGCCTTGTATTGTTCGTTAAATTTGTCGTAGTCGCTTAGCAGTGCTTGCGTACTTATCTCGCCCGAAAATGGCGCTGTAGCAGCGCAGCTTACAAGCGGCATGCTTAAAGCGCACAGTAAAATTAATTGTTTAAACATAAGGTTGCTCTTAATTTAGGTATTAATTTAGGTATTAATTTAGGTATTAAACGACTATACCCAATATTGAGTGTGGAGTGAACAACTCAAAACCGTTACTTTTTATCCATAAAAAAGTTAACTTGCGATAAGTTAGTTAAATATTCTCGCCTTACGTTTTTATTCTCAGCTAGCTTATCTAAATCACCAATTAGGGTAACTAGTTTATTATGAGAATAGCTGCTTGTTTTTTTAAACTCGTCTTGCTTTTCGTCACTCTCAACACGCTCTTTTTTATTCATGTTGTAGCTGTTTTCGTTTTCTTCAAGCCAAATATCGTCAATTAAGCGAATGTTGCTTTTACTAACGGTTTGTTCTTGCATCGCAATTTGCAGCTCGTATTGATTAGTTTGCGGATTAAACTCAAACATTTTTGTATCAACATCAACCTTGTGAGACTGATCAAGCCCCACAAGTTCTTTATTTTTAACGGCGGTGTTTACGTTATAACTCTCTTCTTTGTTGTAGTAATCAGGGCGACTATATTGATAATCAAAGTGGCTACTCACATTTTTACTTTGCGTTACACCGCTAAGCTCCCCTAATTGGCTTTGCTCTGTCGCTTGGCTTAGCTCAATTGTACTTTTAGGTTGATAATCACCGTTATCAAGCGCATAAGAAAATGTAGCATCAAAATCAGCGAGCTTAGAAATCCCCGCACCCAATGTATTTGGCGCTTTATTACTAAGCCCTTGGTAACGGGCATCGTTTGTAATCATGTTATCAACCAAATCGGCAACCATAGCGCGCCCGTCATTAAAGTGCTGATCTGCAAGCGACTCCAAATTGCTATAACGCTCAGCCGCCGCTGACATACTCGCAAAAGCGCCTTTAAACAATGCAAAACCTTGTTGCATTGCCTCATCGCCTTTGCGGCCAAATGCCGATTTTTTATCGTCCTCACTACTATTAACTCGACTATCTTCTAAGCTTTGATCGAGCGACGCTAAATACTGCTGCATTTGCTGCGTGTCTTTAGCGCCAATGGTTGACATATCGAGTGCAAAATCAATGTCGTTTTGCCCACCTGCGGCTTTAAACACAAGTGCTTGCTGGTTTGATGCTTCATCAATGGAGTAACTTAAATCAAGCGTGTTCTCTCCTGTATCAAGCGCATCGTTTTGCGTTGTTGAAAACGACACATTAAAACCGGCTAACTGTTCACTATTAAAGCCCGCTAAAAAGTCTAAGCTCATGTCTGCTTGGTTTGGCACTATAAGAGGATTGAATGAATTTTCACTCACTTTAAAAAACTCATCAGCCATTTCGCCAACACCCACCATAACCTGCGTTAAAGCGCCATGTTCAGCCTCAGATAAATTGCCATTAACTTCGTAACTTATGCCAAAGCCATCTATCGCTTCACCAGTTTCTTCGTCATAACCTTGCGATGAGTTAAAGGTAATGTTTATAACATCGCCCTCTTTAGTTTTTACCGAGAGCTCAAACAGGTAGTTATCGTCATCCTCGTATTTTGCTCGATTAAGGCTTTCCATGTAAGGATTAAGCGAGCGCTCTACACGTTGCTGGCTTGAGGCTAAAAACGTTTTTTGCTCATGCCCAAGCTGACCTAAACTCGATAAAATATCGCTGGTATTAGCATAAGCACCCTGAATATTTTTAACTGATGTATTTAATCGTTCAATTAATTGGGTGCTGCTTTCGTTTTTTAATAACCCCTCATGCTGAGAGCTTATTACGGTGCGCAGGGCGAGTTCTTCATCGGAGAGTTTATAGTTAAGCATGCTGGGCGTGCTTGAAATAGTAAATAACGAGGTAAGTTGCTGCTTTAAAACGTCCTCGACCTTTTGATTACTGGCTAGTGCTTCATCAAGAGTTTCATTATTTAACTGGCTTAATAACCCATCGGTTATTTTTGGCGCGTTAGTTTGTAAATCATTTATAGCTTGAAGGTCGCCGCTATTTTCTAGCGCAGCCAAAGAGGTATGATCCGTATTATTAACTGATTGGGAAAGCAAAGTGCTCAAATTAGCCTGGCTGGCGAGTGTATTATTAACCATGATTATCCTTAACCGCTTAACCCTATTAAGTAATGTATCGGTCATTTGGCTAGAAGCTTTAGCTACAGTTAATTAAGCTAAAAGCAGAAAAAATTAATACTTAAATTCAAATAATAATGGTCTGCTTTTAGGGAGCAATCTAAATTAACCCTCTTCTTCCAACACAATATTTTGCTCAGCTAAGGCATTTAATAATTTTTTACTCGGCTCGCTATTTTCTAAACCAATTATTTTAGTAAGATTAGGTAGTAAAGCTAAATCATCAATTGCTTTGTTCGTTACTTTGGGTACTTCATCTCCCATTCCGGGATCCCAAAATGGATGCATGTGTTCTAAAAATACAGCCCCTCCACCCAAACCACTGTCTTGATAAAGCTGCGTTACTTTTTCGAGTAAAGTCATCGGTATTTCTACGTTTTTAAAGTACTTTTTAACTTCAGCAATGCACTCATATCCATCTTCTTCTCGATCAATTTCGCGTTTTATATACTCTTTGGCAAATAAATCTAAATCAAACTTTGGTAAGAGGATCTCTTGTCGATACATCAGCTCTTCAATAACGAGTAACTTAAAATTAAAATCACGAAATAAAATGGTTGGTTTATTATTAATATTAAACAATTTAGGTGTGTTTTTTAAAGCATCAGCTTCTAAAAGTAACGATTTTAAGTGTGTCACTTTAGCTTTATCGGTAGTGGCTTTAAGTAATATGTCTAAGCTTTTTCGAGTAGGGGCTGAAACGGTAATTCTACGCAGAGCCGTTTTAATATTTTTGTTGTATTTTTCTTGGCTAACTGCATCTATATTATCTAATTTTTGTTGATAATCGTTAATTATACTTTGTTTTGCGCCCTTTGCTTTAATTTGATTTAGGTGTTCTTGAATATGTGCTTGTTGTGTTTTTTTACCTTCAATCCCAAGCGGGCATAGTATTAAATTTTCAATTAAATAATCCATCTCAATATCAGAAAAATCAAAGTCATTAATCAGGCTTTTAAAAATCAGAGGTGCGTTTTTATAAAACACATCTGCAGGCTTTGCAAGCATACTTAGTAGTTCTGAATGCATCCAGCCGTAACTGCTATTTCTAGCATGCCTAACAATGCTCGAATGTAATAGCTGAGTAAACTCGTTTATAACATCTGGGTGAAACTCTTCAAAAATACCCATTATCAAATTACTATCTTCATCTGGAAATGCTCGATAAAAAGAAGGAAGCAATAGCGCTATATCAACTTCATTGAGTTCATACCGCTTGATAAAATCTGGAGTGTAACTGCCTACTGAAAGATAAAAATATAGCTCTATTAAACCTGAAACAACTAAGTTAATTTTTGTATTTTGCTGATGTACCCGTTGGTGTTCAATAAGTTCTTTTATTTTAGTTAGTATAGTTTGGTGATATTTTAATAACACCAAAGCATTTGGCGAATAATCTGAGCTACTTACAGTCTCAATAAACGTAGCAAGGTACTCAACCTCAAGTGTGTCAGATAAATCTATGGTTGAAAGCCAATTCATCATTGCGCTGTATATTTCATCTTCAATGCTAAAATCAGCCCTCATTAAACTACGACATTCTGGCCAATCAATGAGCCCTCGATCATATTGCCTTTTAATGGTTGCTTGCTGTTCTGCTATTAATTTTTTCCATTGCGCATGAATGTTTCTTACTGTTGCTTTATTTTTTTTATTAGGTACACCTTTTTGAACAACACCAAAATTAGGGTCACGAATTAAATCTATATTTTTTTGTATCTGAGAATGTATAGTCAACATATTTACTCGGTAGTCCTTACTCGAAAGATATTTTTGTGGGGTTATAGGGTATTCTTTTTATTTATTAGCAAACTGCAGACAACTTAATCGACGAACCATCACCATAATCATCATGAACCATAACTAATACTGGAATAGGATAATCCCAGCCTCCAGCCTTCCACCAGCTCTCAGCCAGCCATTGTTTTGTTAGATTAGCAATTAAGTAACCCGCGTTGAACTCTTCATTGATATAATATTTCTCATCAAAATGAGGTATAGCATAATCACCCGAAAGTAACTCCACTGATTTACCAGAAAATATTGAAGCATCAGTGCTATTTATCTTTTTTTGTTTTCCTTCGTAATATATCCAAGCTGAAGGAGTCTCCATACAATCATCACCTAGAAATATTTGAATCTCAGCACCTAAAACAGATTCAGGAATTGAAACTGTAAACAACTTCTTGAGCTCGCGAATAAAACAAGGTGATATCTTTTCTAATGAAACTAAAAACTTAGCTTTAAACTGCTCTGAACTTAAACCAAATGGCACCATACGTACTTCTCCCAATAACTAAACATTAAGCCAGCTGATACCGCTTAACATACTGATTAAACTTGTCTTTTATAATTTTATTTCAATGTTTTTTTGTAGATCAGGGGTTGACTCTAAGAATAACTTCCACGCGCCAAGAGCTTCTTTAAGCTGCTGCGTAGATATATTTTGAAAATAGCTATCGTCTAGTAAAGAATATACTTGTGCATTGTGTAGCGTGAATTCAGTTCCCCATCTTTCGCGGTTCCAGTCAAGAAAGCTACATTCACTTGCTAAAACAGAGTTTATTCTCTTTATTCCTTCATCAATCCAAAAAATAGTTTCACTGTAATGTAACCCACCATCATCTAATAAAAGACTTAACAATACACTCTTACCATTACTGTTTACATTTTCACAAGAGCATATTGGTACAATGCGACCAAACTGAATTCGCCAAGAAAAATTTATTTTCATAGCCCACCCTAAATACATTTGAAATTAAACTAGGGGAATATAAATATTCCTTTAAAGTCAAAACGAGCTTATTTATTAAGCATTGAATTTATACTATTTAGGAATTTTTAACTCCTCTTCTATGATATTAAAAGCAATTACTGGAGAACAAAAATATAAAATTTATCTAGCTTTTTATTCTTTGTACTAAAAAGTCGACCGCCGCTTTTACCTTAGGCACTAAATAGCGCTGCTTTTGGTACAACAGATAAACGGCCATATTGGTGTTTTGCGTTATTGCTAACTCATGCTCAAACTTAAGCTCTTGCAACTGGCCAGACTCAAGGTATGAGTCGAGCGCCCATCGAGTTGACATTAAAATGCCCTCGCCATTACACGCTTTTTTAGCCAGCCACGATCCGTTATTTGAAATAGCGACCGCAGGCCCAGAAACGTCGTGCCATTGCTCATCCACTTTACATAACCAAGGCGTTGGCCCCGCTGGCGTTTTAAAATAAAGGCCACTGTGGCCCTTTAATTCCATAACATTAGTAGGTACACCGTATTTTTGTAAATAGCAGGGTGACGCAACAGGAATAAAGCCGTTATCCATTAGTTTTATTGCTAGCACGCGCTCATTTGGCGCATAGCCACCGCGAATCGCAATATCAACATCGTCACGCCCAAGTGTCGACAGCTCATCACTTAAGCTAACATCTAATATAATTTCGGGGTATAGCGCGCTAAATTCATCAAGCAGAGGCAGTAATATTTTGTCACCAAAACTTACCATTGAGCTTATACATAATCGCCCCATTGGTGTTGTTTGATAACTGCGTACAGTTTCGTGGCTTTGCTCTAGCTGATTTAATATTTGCTGAACATCGTTATAGTAAATTTGCCCAACTTCGGTCAATTTAACTATGCGGGTCGAACGCTTTAAAAGCGTAGCCCCTAGGCTTTTTTCTAAATCAGCAACTCGCCTCGACAACGACGAAGGCGGCACATCAAAACCTTTGGCGGCTTTGGTAAAACTGCCCGTTTCAACCACCTTAATAAAATACCGTATGGCTTTTAGTTGATCCAAGTTGCCTCTCCATTAAATAAAATGCTTTATTGTCTTAAAGACAAAAGTGATTCGCATTTTCCCCTATATATAAGCAAATTAAAACAAGTAATAATGTACTCAACCTAAAGACAGGGACTTAAATTGCATTTTTTGGCAATGAGTATCTTCACGTTAATGATGGAAAGCTGACTTATGATTACTTTGCACGGTTTTGCTGCTAGCAACTATTACAACCTAGTTAAACATGTACTTTTACACAAACAACTGCCATTTAAAGAACACCTTGTTTACGGCGGTAGCGAAGAGTTATTAGCAACCAGCCCTACAGGCAAAGTGCCTGCAATCACAACAGCTAGCGGCCTTAATATTTCTGAGTCGAGTGTTATTTGCGACTTTATTGAAGAGTCGTACCCACAAACCCCGCTATATCCTAAAGATGCAGGTGAGCGCGCAGTTGTACGTCAAATTATGAAAATGGCAGAGCTCTATTTTGAACTGCCGAGCAGACGGTTCATCCCTTATGTATTTTCAGGCGCTGAAGTAACCGACACAACTAAAGGCGAAGTACGCCAAGTATTAACGCGTGGCGTAACCGCTTTGAGTAGCGTGTGTAAGTTTTCACCTTGGATTGCAGGCGAGCAATTTACAATGGCAGACATTTACGTTTATTACGTAAACACCATAGTTAGCGCCTTTGGCTCAAGCCAGCTTGATTGGGATGTACTTGCACAAGTACCCGGCATGAAAGAGTGGAACGAATCAATGAGCCAATTAGCCATTACCCAAAGCATAGAGGCCGATCGGCAATCAAATATGGCTGAATTTATGCAAAAAGTGAAAGCGCAAATTCAAGCAGCAAACGCTAAATAACGCGTAGCTATAAAAGTATCTATTCTAATTTTTAATTACTAAGACAGATCGCCAATACAATAATGCTATTGGCTTAACAAATTTAATTCTTTGCAGGAAAAACCTATGACAAATAAAAATATTCAACTTACTTCAACTATCAGCGAAGACAATAAACTAACACTTGCTTTAAAAAACATCGACATGCCAAAGCCAAATGCCGATGAAGTGGTTATTCGTATTGAAGCTGCACCATTAAACCCATCAGACTTAGGCGTTTTATTCAGCGCAGCTGATATGTCTACTGCAAAGCAATCGGGTACTGATGAAAATCCAGTAATTACTGCCGATGTTCCAGCTCAATTTATGCCATCACTTAAAACTCGTGTTGGAAAAGCAACCCCTGTAGGTAATGAAGGCGCAGGCACCGTAGTAGCTGCGGGGTCATCACCTGCTGCACAAGCATTAATGGGTAAAACCGTTGCAGTAATTGGCGGCGGTACGTATCGTCAATTTATATGTGCCAATGTACAAAGTTGCCTAGAGCTAAAAGAAGGGACTACTGCTAAAGAAGGTGCATCATCTTTTGTTAACCCACTTACCGCACTAGCAATGGTAGAAACCATGCGCGCTGAAGGCCATAAAGCCATTATTCACGCCGCAGCGGCCTCTAACCTTGGCCAAATGCTAAACCGTATTTGTATTGCCGATGGCGTTGATTTAATTAATATTGTTCGCAAACCAGAACAAGAAAAATTACTGCGCGATATGGGTGCAAAATATATTGTTAACTCAAGCAGCGACACTTTTCTTGCTGACCTAACAGCTGCAATAATCGAAACCGGTGCAACTATAGCGTTTGACCCTATTGGTGGCGGCCAACTAACAAGTGACATTCTTAACTGTATGGAAGTTGCAGCTGCGCGCGATATGAAAGAGCACACAATTTATGGCTCTGATACATTTAAACAAGTGTACATTTATGGCGCACTAGACCGCGGCCCTATTACACTAAACCGTAACTTTGGTTTTGCATGGGCTGTAAACGGGTTCTTGTTATTTAATGCCTTAGGTAAATTAGGCACAGATACAGTAATGAAAATGCGCAAACGCGTTGCTGATGAAATCACCACTACATTTGCGAGCAACTACACGCACGAAGTGTCATTAGCTGAGGTATTACATTTACAGTCAATCGCGGCTTATTCTAAACAAGCTACCGGCGAAAAGTACTTAATTAAACCTCAAGCTTAATTAAATAGGTTTAAGTAAGTATTAAAGACCGCAGCACTTAACGCAGTGGTTTTAAAATTAAAAAGCAGATACTAATTAGGTATCTGCTTTTTTGTCGTAATAAAAAGACTACTTTGTAACTACTTAAAGTCCAAGATTTAAGATAACGTCTAGATTGTCTTTCATTCGCTATCAATATTGAGTGATGAAGATATTACTGATGATTACTGCCCAATTGGGTAACTGACTATTGTTTGATAGTCGGCTAATGCCATCATCTGGTTACCCTTTAATCCATGAAATGGGAATTCTGCAAACTCGTAACCCCTTGAGTTTAAATCTAGACATATTTTCCTATCGGTTAATATTAGTTTCCGTGCATGAGCTGGATATATACCTTCATTTTTCTTAGTTACCATAAATGCGATTGGAAAAAAGCTTAATAAACTGACAGTAGAAATATTTCCATTGTTATAAAATCCAACACACTTCGCGCTTAAATGTTTATTATAAGGGTAATACCAATAATATATATCGTGAGTATCATCAATAGCGCTATCTTCGCCAAGAACAAAATTTTTTAGTGGCTGAAAATAAGGCGAATACTGTGGCTCATCTTTACATTCTTTAACCGAAGTTGCGGCCAGAACATGACCAATCATTGCCCTTGAAAACTTTTTAGCATCAATATTTGTATTGATAAGTGTGTATGGGCTGCCACTATGAAAGAAATAATCCTTTATTTGCAATGTTAGAGATTTACAGACCCTAGCCACTTCATCATCGTTACCACCTAGGTGAGTATTATTACAATTATGACAAATAGTTTTGAACTTACTACCATTTGGTGAATGTACGCCTTTAACTCTTGATGCTTCAACCTCCATCAACTCTGTAATATGACGCTGCTCAACCTTAGTTATTGTTATCGCACCTTTTGGAGGTACATGGTCTTGAGAAAGCCGGCCGTAAATACCGCAAATCAAGCAAAACCCAGCTTGAATTTTTGTATGCTCAAATCGCTTTGATATGCTCTTACTATAGCTTCCCATATTTAACGTCCTTGTGTAATGAGTTAATAATTTCTTGAGTTGGTTTTAACAAATTATGTAAGAGATCGCTAATACTAAGTTTGTTAATTAACTCTGTAAAAATTGGAGGCAATAAAAAAACGTGCTTCGTTAGTTTTATTTGAACACGAAAACAAAAAGATCCTCTTTGATCAAACTACTCAATAATTGTACTAAATAATGCAATTAGTCATAAATCTGTAACTTTGATCCGCGATAATCTCTATCCGATAAATGAATAGACTCAAGAAGATTAAGTAAGATGAGTACACCCTTAGTGCAACTAACATTTGCACTGCAATCATTTGATGATTCTATGTCTGCGGCGATGAGCCACGCTATGGAATATGAAAAGCTATCGCTAAAAGCCAATGCTGCGCATAACATTACGCTGCAGTGTGTGTTGCCTGATGGCGCAAATGAGAGCGATGTTATTTCACTAAGTGCAACGCAGCCCAGTGCGCGTGGGGCGCAGTATTTTACTGAAAAAACGCTGAGCAATGCAGACCTTGAATCTGGTACTGTAAATCTTACTTTAAGTAACATTACACAAAGCCAGTGTTTTGTAGTGCAAATGATGCTGCACGGAAAAAACACGACCTTAAAAGAAAGCCAGCAACTCGATGTGTACATTAAAGCATTTGAGCAAGGCTATATTCCTGAGCAAATAAAAACTGAACATACCAAGTCACAGGGCGTTCGTAGCTACTTTGCAAGTATGGGCTCTACGTTTTTATCGCTGTTTTAATGCAAACTGCACTTAAATTACGCGACACTACTTATAAGTTGTTAGGGCGTGTTGAACTTTGGTGGGTGAATTTACAGCAGTATGTTTGGTTTTTAGGCAAGGCAGAGCCTATGTAGTGTGGTTACTCCCCATAAATAGGCGATAACGCAGTATAAATACCAAACATGCACTGCCCTTTGGGTCCTTTCTAGGGACGATTAACTCTTTGTTGCCCACATGGATGTAGGTAAGGGGCGTGAGCAGGACGCGGAAGCTTTGCTCGGTTTTTACTTATTCTTACATGGATGTAAGCCATTAGAATAACGCAGGAGCAGTTATCGAGCCCACTAGGTTACAAACCTCGCGCCGCGATTTAACCGCCTCTAGATTGAACAAATTTCAATCCACAAAGGTCAACACGCCCTAGTCTGCAAAACTCACTTTACCCATAGTAACTCCCGCAATACCTTGTGCGGTGTTACTTAGGTGTTGCTGCTCTCCGGCTAGGCATTCGTTTGCTAAAATAGCAAATAACACAGCCTCTTTTGCATCAGGGTTAATACCTAAATCGTCGGTATTTTTAAAAGCCTTAATACGTGGGCAAAGCGTTGTAAGTTGCGCCATTAGTAATGGGTTATGAATACCCCCACCACTTGCATACACCACACAATTTTGTGCGCGCTCTGCACACTCGTTTAATGCATTTGCTATAGCGGTTGCTGTAAAGGTATTTAAGGTGGCCATTACATCTTCATGGCTTAAGTGCTGTGTATTTGTAAGCTGCTGTGCGGTGTTTAAATACGCTAAGTTAAATACCTCAGGCCCTGTGGTTTTAGGCATTGGGAGTTTAAAAAATGCGTTATTACACAATGCATTTAATAATGGTGTATTTACCTTGCCTGCTTTAGCTATTTTTGCGCCATCGTCATAATGCATATCTTTAAAATGTTGCTGTACGTAGGCATCCATAATGGTATTACCGGGGCCAATGTCGGAGCTAAACACACGGTTTGCATCACCATTTTTGGGTAAAAACGTTAAGTTAGCTATGCCGCCCATATTTAGCAAAATCCGACTCTCCACAGCGCTCGAAAAATACAAATAATCGCCATACACAGCAAGTGGTGCGCCCTCGCCTCCTGCGGCTATGTGTTTTTGCCTAAAATCACCAATGGTTGTAATACCCGTAGTAACGGCTATTTGGTCGCTATCGCCAATTTGTAAGGTGCCATTAGTAAAGCTTTTGTGATTATGCTGCGACTGCGGGCAGTGGTAAATGGTTTGCCCGTGACTTGCTATTACATCAATACTTGCCGGGTCTATTTGCCAAGTATGTAAGCACTGGTTAACCATATCGCCATGGAGTTTACCTACCCACGGGTGCAGTAAAGTTACAAGCTCTAAATCGCACTCTCGTTTGGCAAATACCTGCTTTATTTTAGTTTTATAATCGTCGTTGTAGTCAACGGTGGTAAAATTTAAAACCTCAATGTGAGTATTTAAGCCCGCGCCCGTTATTTTACACAGTGCAACATCAAGCCCATCCAACGAGGTGCCGCTCATTAAACCAATAATTAAACGGCTTGGTTTTAGGGCGCTGTTATAAAGCGCTTTAATGTGAGGGTGCATAATGGCATCTAAAATAGGTGTAATATTTTGCTTATATTAGAGGACTTTAAAACAAAGTAATAGCCGTAAAGCGTTTAATTTAGGTTCTGATTGTTTAACTCTTAAATGATTGTTAAGTTAGTGTGCATACTAAAAATTTATGAAAAAATATGATCACCCTCAGAGAGTTTAAAGCCCAAGACGCGCCTTTTATTATTAACACCTTAAATGATGAACAGGTAACGCGTTATTTATCGTCAAAAATTCCGTTTCCGTATACGCAAGCCGATGCAAACTGGTGGATAAGCCAAGGCTCAAAAAACGGCATTATTAAGGCCATTGTTGTAAATGGGCAATTTGCGGGCTGTATTGGTATAACTCCCGGCGAATTTGAATACAAACGCAGTGGCGAAATTGGTTATTGGCTTAATAAAGCCTATTGGGGGCAAGGTATTATTACTCGCGCTATTGAACTTATATGCAATGAAGCGTTTGCAAGCTCACACTTAAACAGAATTTTTGGTGCCGTGTTTGCTGGTAATACCGGCTCTATGAAAGCACTTACTAAGAGCGGCTTTGAGCAAGAGGCTGTGCTTAAACAGGCCATTTATAAAAACGGGGTATTTTACAACAATCATATATTTAGTAAGCTCAAAGCAGACTAATTACTCTAATTAAATTTGCGCAAAGGTTGAATTATCAACCACCCGCCCAAAACTCCTTTATTAAGGTACGCATTGTACATATTCATACTGCTTAGCCGCGCATTATTGTTTAGCTGAACACGATTTTTAAAACGTAAACATTCGGTAAGTAGTTTATTTATATTAATAGGAGATCTTATATGTCTACGACTAGTCGCCAACTTACTCTTGAATCACGCCCTAATGGCGCTCCAAAAGATGAAAACTTTAAATTAAAAACGGTAGAGCTTCCTGCATTAAAAGACGGCGAAGTTTTACTACGTACTATTTACCTATCGCTAGACCCGTACATGCGTGGTCGTATGAGCGATGCTAAGTCGTATGCTGACCCTGTTAATATTGGCGATGTAATGGTTGGCGCAACAGTGTGCCAAGTAGAAGAGTCTAAAAACGATAAGTTTAACGAAGGCGAATGGGTACTTGCCTACACAGGTTGGCAAGACTACGCCATTACCGACGGCGAAGGCTTAATGCAGTTAGGTAAAGAGCCTGCAAACCCTTCATACGCATTAGGTATTATGGGTATGCCTGGCTTTACTGCTTACATGGGTTTACTTGATATTGGCCAGCCTAAAGAAGGCGAAACCGTAGTTGTTGCAGCAGCAACAGGCCCTGTAGGCGCAACGGTTGGTCAAATAGCTAAAATTAAAGGCTGTAAAGTAGTGGGTGTTGCTGGTGGTAGCGAAAAATGTGCACACGCCGTTGAAAACCTAGGGTTTGATGCCTGTATTGATCACAAAGCTGATGACTTTGCAGAGCAGTTAGAAAAAGCCTGTGATAAAGGCATTGATGTTTACTACGAAAATGTGGGCGGTAAAGTATTCGACGCCGTACTACCATTACTAAATACCGCAGCGCGCGTACCATTGTGTGGTTTAGTATCGCAATATAACGCAACTAGCTTGCCAGAAGGCCCAGACCGTTTAGGTATGCTAATGGGTCAATTGCTTACTAAGCGTATTAAAATGCAAGGCTTTATCATTTTTGATGATTACGGCGACCGTTACGACGAGTTTGCACAAGACATGCAAAAATGGCTACAAGACGGAAAAATTCAATACCGTGAGCACATGGTAGAAGGCATCGAAAATACAGTAGACGCGTTCAACGATATGATATGCGGTAAAAACTTTGGTAAAACTGTGGTTAAAATTAATAACCCACTTTAATTTTATACGGCTTGTAAGGGCTTTGCCTTACAAGCCAAAAAAGGACTGACATGATTAAACTACACCATTTAAATAAATCCCGTTCTAAACGTATAATTTGGCTTTTAGAAGAACTAGATGTTGACTACGAAATTGTGGCTTATCAGCGTAATAAAGACACATTTCTAGCACCTGACGAACTAAAGCATATTCATCAACTTGGTAAGTCACCGGTAATTGAAGACGGCGGTTTAATTATTGCTGAATCAGGCGCTATTACAGACTACCTTATTACTAAATACGGCAATGGTAAATTTGCTCCAAAAGTAGATACCGCTGAATATGTTGACTACCAACAGTGGCTGCACTTTGCAGAAAGCTCAGCAATTTTACCGCTTTTACTTAAAATGTTTGTACTAAAAGACGGCGCTAAAACACAGTTTTTAGAAGGCTATGCCGACGCTGAAACAGCTAAAGTAATTAGCTACTTTAACGACCGCCTAGAAGGTAAACGTTATTTAGTGGGCGATACCCTAACGGGCGCTGACTTTATGATGTCGTTTATTGTTGAAATAGTTAAAAACTCAGGTCAATTAGCGCACTTTAAAAACCTCGTAAAATACGACGAGCAATTACAAAGCCATGAGAAGTTTCATACAGCTAATGAGCTAGAAGCAAAGTACGACTAAACCTTTATATAATATTTTTATATAACACTAAGGAGCATTTTGCTCCTTTTTTAATACCTGTAAAATATGCCCCGCCAAAGTTACGCTTGTAAACTAAATTAACAATCACCTACCTTATTGCTAATAAAACTTTAATTAATAAGGCATAATGCTGCTATTGTTTAAGTATTTTCACTAATAATACAAGCTGCTCTTGCGCGTATTGACTCACCCTTGGGATCAACCATGACCATAAACATGCGTTTAACGACCGGCTTTGGCGTAATTTTATCAATGATGATTATTTTAACCATTATTGGAATTTCGCGCGTTAGCCTTATTAATAATAACATTACCCACATGACCGACGTAAATTCGGTAAAGCAACGTTACGCAATTAACTTCAGAGGCAGCGTACACGACAGAGCAATAGCCGTGCGCGACGTAGTGCTAATTACCGAGCAAAGCAGTTTAAGTACCGTGTTAAATAACATACAAGAGCTAAACGCATTTTACCAAACGTCAAGCCGCGCTATGGCTAAGCTAATGGGTGATATGAATAGTGAAGAGCGCGCTTTAATTAATAAAATAAATCAAATAGAGCAGCGCACTCAGCCTTTCATTCAAGGTATAATAAACGCTAAAAATGAAGGAAACCTAAACGAAGCTAAACGCATTTTATTAACCGATGCGCGCCCTGCGTTTACCCAGTGGCTAAATGTTATAAACCAATTTATAAACCTGCAAGAGCAAGCAAATCAAACCACTACTATTAATACTCTCGATATTGCCAGTTCATTTGAAATTTGGATGATTTCGCTCACCGCGCTTGCAGTTTTAATAGGTGCAAGCGTTGCGTATGTTATTAGCCAACTGATCAGAAAGTCAGTAGGTGGCGAACCACAAGAAGCCGCCGAAGTAATTGCCCTTATTGCCCAAGGCGATTTAAGAGGTGATGTACAGTCGTGTTGCCCAAATAGCATGATGGCTTCTGTAGGGGTTATGCAATCTAAATTAAAAGCCATTGTAGATAGCATTATTAACTCATCTGAAGAGCTTTCTACTCACTCTGCAAGCGTAGCGTCTGGCTCGCAGCAAGCACTTAGTGCCGCTGACGCACAAGTAACCTATACAAACTCGGCAGTAAGCAGCTTAGAAGAAATGAGCCGCAGTATAAATGCAGTTGCAGGCTCTGTTAAACAAACAGAAGATAACTCAAAAATAACTGCGCAATTATCGCAGCAAGGTAGTATTGCAGTGCAAAAAGTAGCGGCCGAAATTGAGCAAATTTCTGTAACCGTAAAAGCCACAGTTACCCAAGTAAACGTGCTGCAAGAACATGTAAAACACATTGGCGATATTTTAAGTGTGATCCGCAGCATTTCTGATCAAACAAACTTGCTTGCACTAAATGCGGCAATAGAAGCTGCATGAGCAGGCGAAACAGGCCGAGGTTTTGCTGTTGTAGCTGACGAGGTAAGGCAACTTGCCCAGCGTACTGGTGATGCAACAGGCGACATTGAAAAGATGATTTTGCAAGTGCAAGAAAACACGCAAGCGTCGGTAACAGCTATGGAAACCACAGTACCGCAAGTAGAAAATGGCCTAACGCTTACCCATGAGGCAAACGAGTTACTGCATCAAATACAGCAACAAGCTAACGATTCATTAAGTAACGTGCTTGAAATTGTTGAATCAACATCAAACCAAGTAGCCACCGTGGCGCAAATTAGTACCGGCGTGGAAGAAATTGCCAGTATGTCTAAAGAAACCAGCATGTCGCTTAACAGTAACGCACAAGAAGCCGTTGCATTAGCTGACCTTTCAAACACGCTTAAAAAGTATATTAGCTACTTTAAAGTTTAATTTTTATAGTAAGTAATAAACAAAGGGGCTTTTAAGCCCCTTTGATGTTTATGTACTTTAATAATAGCGGACTATATACCCGCTAAATCGCGTTCGGTAATACACTCGTCTGAGGCCATTTCAAACTCGCGGCAAACTAATGGGCGGTTTTCGTAAATAGAGCACATAAGCGTATTGCGGTCGAGTGCTTGGCACCAACCGTCGTCAGCGCGTTTCATTACTTCGCTGCCCCATTTATCGTATTCAATGTAGTTAAAAGGCACGCCGGTGTCGGTTACTATGCGCACTTCTAATTGGCAACAACAGGCTTGGCAGTTAGCACACGTAACAGGCTCTGGGGTAGTAGAAATATTTTCAACAGGAATAACAATATGAGGCATAGTGGCTTACTTTTTTGAATAAGCCACTAGGATACAGTAACTAATTTAACGCGCTAGTAGTTTTGCTTTTATATCGCTGTAACGCATTTGCTCGCACAGTGCAAAACCACTCAATTGGCGCACTTTATTACGCGCAAATAATGGCACACTCATCCCCGCTAAAAAGCGGCATTGGGTTTCAATACCCACATTATGATTACCTTTGTCTGCCATATGCGCTAAAAACTCATCCACCTTTTGATAAATAAGTTGCTCGTCAATATATGCAGGCTCTATAGAGTATTCAAGCTTAACCGCATGGCCTCTACACACACTACAATGCCCACATTGCTGTGGTGCGTTTTGATCGTCAAAATAGCGCGCTAAGTTATAGCTTAAACAACTTTGTAGCTCAAAAAAGCGTACCAGTGCAGCTATACGTTTAATTTCGGCTTGTTCTTTATCACTAAAGTAGTCGTGTAGTTGCTGGGCAAGTTCTGGGTTATTTATAACCTCCCCATGCACTTTGTATACTTGGGTAATACGTTTGGTTTCGAGCGTTATTAGGTTTTTTTCGGCTAGGTAATCAAGGGCTGCC
>NZ_AUTN01000018.1:0-26852 GCF_000497955.1 Pseudoalteromonas sp. TAE56 | reverse complement strand
CCCGCCGGTATGGTCGGTCTACTTGGCCCAAATGGGGCGGGTAAATCAACACTTATGCGCACACTCGCGTGTTTACAAAATGCCGACTCCGGGCATATTAATTTTAATGGCCTTGATGTTATCAGCCAACCAGATGCGCTTAGATCGCAGCTAGGTTATCTACCACAATATTTTGGCGTGTATCCCAATATGAGTTGTCGGGCGTTACTTGAGCATATTGCCGTATTAAAAGGCATAGATGGTAATGCACGCAAAAACCAAATTAATAGCTTACTTGAACTAACCAATTTGACTCAGTTTGCTAATAAAAAGGTCGTTAATTTTTCGGGAGGAATGAAGCAGCGTTTTGGCGTGGCTCAGGCTTTGTTAGGTAACCCAAAACTAATTATTATGGATGAACCCACTGCTGGGCTTGATCCTGTGGAACGAGAAAGTTTAAATAATTTACTCGTTAGTATTAGTCAAAATAGGTTGGTATTGTTATCGACCCATATTGTTGAAGATGTAGAAAATTTATGTCACTACGTGGCCATTATAGATCAAGGAGCACTCATACAAAGCGGTGACGTAAAAGAGTTACTAGTTCCTTTAGAAGGTAAGATTTGGCAGCTCGAAAGTTTACCTACGGGCATACCGAATCAGCATGTATTAAGTAAGAGCCATCGCTATGGTAGAGCGTCATTTCGTGTCTATGCAGACACAGCGCCTGCACAAAATGCAATAAACTCGCCCGCTACGCTTCAAGACAAGTACTTTTTTGCACTCAATAAAGGAAGTCAAACATGTTAATTTTTAATGAGTGGCGATATGCAGTGCGCCAACCACTTGTTTGGCTGTGCATTATTATTCCTTTAATATTTTCGGTTATGTTGTCCTCTGGGCTTGCAACAGTTGAAGTTGATTCGTTAAAACAATTTAAGTTAAATATTACAATGCTACAAATGATGCAGTTACCTGTGCTTGTAGGAGTATTGGCGCCCGTTATATTTTTACGAGATCAGCACGCGTCAATGCAGGAGCTTATTTATGCTACGCAAACTAGCTTATTTAAGCGCAGTTTAGCAAGAGTATGCTCACTGATTTGCTTGGTTTTTATTATTAGCTTAATTAGCGATTTAGTAATGATATACATGCATGTAAGGCAATTTGGCTATATATCAAATATGGTTTCTTTTACTGTATTTAATAGCTTTTTAGTGTTGTTACCAAATAGCTGCTTTTTAGTTGTTGTTGCCTTTTTTGTTTGCCATAAATCAACGACTTCATTACCCAATTATGTTGTTTTTGCGGTGTTGTGGATAGGCTACATAATGCTTGCAAGTATTACCGGAAATCCAATGCTTGCTGGAAGTAGTATCATAAGCAATCGCTTTTATACATTATTTGTTTGGCTTGACCCTTTTGCATACACCGCCGTAATAAACAGTTTAACCAATTCATTAGGAGCTTCATTTGCTATTAATCGCGTTGTTGTGAGTATGCTTGCTGTTGGTATTTTTTATATTACTTTTAGTAAAAATAAAAAAAACACATTATTAAAGAGTCAAAAAGGTAAAAATAATAACGAATGCGTTCGTTACAACACGTTAGAACCCGCTGAATATAAAACTGCGAGAGTCACGCAAAAACCATTTTTGATGATGGCCAGTTTATACAAAATTACGCTGGTTAATTTGGTTTCACACCCTGTTACTTTACTGATTATTTTTGTTTGGCCGGTGATGGTTTTTAATAGTGTTGCCTCGTCATCTGGTTATGTTGAACCAATGAGTATTATGAGCACCACAAGCCTTGATGCAATTAGCTATTATGCATTTGATATGCAATTGTTGTTTGGCACTTTATTAATGGCTTTGTGGAGCTGGCAAGTAAGCTGTTTCGCTAAATACTATAATATAGCTGAGCTGATCGCTGCCACACCGCTCAAAACATATTACTTTTTAAACAGTCAGTTATTGGTCCTAGGTACTATGATATTGGTTTTTTTAACAATGAGCTTATTAGGGGCAAGTGCAGCTCAGTGGTTTTTACACAGTGCATATCAATTTGAAGTACATTTAACCATTTTATTTTTGATGGCAATTGTGCTTGCCATTATTGCGTGTGTATTTTTGTGTGTATTTAATTTGTGTCGTTCGCAGCTTATTGCGGGTTTGCTAATTGCTGTTATTTTACTGATCAAATTTACACCGATAATGACTTATCTTGGTCTTACGCATACATTGTGGAGTGTTGGTTGGACGCCTTTGCAGGCACCTGATAACTTTTGGGGTTATCGTGCAAGTATAAGTAGTTATTGGCCTTATATATCAGTTTGGTTAGTTGCGTGTATAAGCTTAGTTATAATTACGGGGATTTTTAATCACCGAGGTGCCGGGTTGAGCCGAAGAGTAATGGGGGTTAAACATTTTTGGTTACTTATTCCTTTACTTATCACTGTGGCACTATTTACTCAATTACATTTAAGACTGGTTGAGGAGAAGCCTTTAACCAACTCGCATAAACGCGAGGCATTTAAAGCACAATACGAAAAAGCATTCTCACAATGGCGCAATGTAGCACAGCCAAACATTGTGCACATTGATGCTAATGTAGACTTTTATCCGCATCAGCAGCAAGCTCATTTTTCCTTAATATATACCTTAAAAAACACCCATCAAGATTCTATTAAAGAGATATTGGTTGGGCGCTCTGGTTTTTATACATGGGCCGATATTGAAATCGATGGCGCGCAAAGGGCTAAAAGCTTTCCCTTGCTTAATCAAGCTGTGTTTAAGTTTGAGAATGAAATGCAGCCAGGAGAAATACGTAAACTAGTTACACGGTTTGATGTTCATCAAGCTAAGCTTTGGCCAGTGAGAGGCCATCAGATAATAACCCCTGAATTTAGCTATATACGATCAGTGCCTTTATTGCCGACTGTTGGCTATCAAGATAATTATGAATTAACCGATCCTATACTTCGTCAGCAACACGCACTTAAAGTAAAACAGGCTATTAGACCCACGAAGCTATTTGCTAAAACGGCGAAAGCAAGCACTCATTACCAGTGGCTTACTATGTCAAGTAAAGTGAGTACAACAAGGGGTTATCAGGTTATAACCCAAGGAGAGGAAATATCACGTACCAGCAAAGATGACCGCGAAATATTTCATTTTGAGACTCGTACACCCATAAATGCAATCCCAGCTTGGGTGACGGTGCCTTATTCCCCTGTTACCAAGCAGCAAAACGGCGTGATGTTAAACGTGTTTGCTAAAGACAAAAGCGAGCCTGCACGAGCGGAGTCTATAGCCGTAAAGCTCAGTGCAATGGGCGACACAATAAAATGGCTTAATAATATAAGCCCATATAGAGCAAAACAATTGAGCTTAATAGGCTCGCCTAAATTTGGTGGAACAGGTTATGCCCTGCCGCAACTTATACTTATTGAAGACAGTGTTGGTTTTAGATCAAAGCCAAGTGCTAATGCAGGCTTTGATCAACGCTATCGCCGTGCAGTTCACGAAACTTCGCATCAATGGTTTGGCCATGATATTGGTAATGGAGTATTTTCAGATAGCGCTTTTTTAGTGGAGTCTATGGCAAAGTATATTGAGCTTGTTGTTATAGAGCAGCGTTATGGGAAAGCGACCATGCAAGCGCTGGTTGAGTATGAAACAACACGCTATGAGCAAAGTATGTTGATGAACATAAAGGAGCGATCAGCCTTAGTTGATGCTACACAAAGCTTTGACCAATATTCGCGAGCAACCATTGTATTTGCTAAGCTACGCGCTGCGATTGGGGATAAACCCATTATTAATGCGCTCAAGTTGGTTTGGAAAAATCATGCTTATCCAAACAGTCCCGCCAATTCTATGGATTTTATACGAGCATTAAAACATGAAGCTGGGAAAGAACAAGAAAGCTTAATAAACACACTGTTTTTAGAGTAAGTACGTTTAATTTGAACATATATTTAGTAAATCAAAAGCCCTATTATTTTAGGGCTTTTTGTTGCGTGCAGATTATTTTCCATTATTTACCTGTGCTAGTAACTCTATAACTTTTTGTTGACCAAAAGTTTGTGCAAATTGCTCGGCTGTTTGGCCGGCTTTGTTTTGATGCGCGTTGTCGCAATCAAGTGATACGAGTGTTTTAGCAATACTAAATTCACCTCTGAATATAGCAGCCATAAGTGCAGTGTTGCCTCGGTTGTCTTCCATGCAGGCATTAGCACCTAAGTGTAAAAGCGTGTTAACCGTGTCTTTATTACCGTGATAAGTGGCAATCATTAACGCGGTGTAGCCTTTATTGTTGTAGCTGTCGATAGGAATACCGGCATCTACAAATTGCTCTATTACAGCGGTGTCGTTGGTACGTGCTGCGGCAAAATAATAAGCAAATAAGCTGTCGTATTGAGTTTTTGCAGAGTTTTTGTTTTCAGCTTGCGTACTAGACGTTTGTGTATTGGGAGTATTTTGAGCGTAAACGCTACTGGTAAAGCTCAGCAGTAGAGCGACTATAATTAATAAATTACGCATAACAATTGCCTCTTATAAAAAGAGGAAGGGGTTTATCCCTTCCTCATAATTGTGGTTGTTTATATAGCTGCTTGCTTAGTTGGGACTAATTTTTACAACTGCTTACTTACAACTAACTACCTTCAACTAGCTACTTACAAGTTAGCTGCTAGTTGTTTAACCATTTTAATATCGCCGTTTACAGCTTTAGTTAAACGGGTACCGTATTCAGTATCAGCTTTGTAAAAGTGACTAAGCATTTTGTGTTTAACACTGCTGTTTTGCACTTTGCCTAAATCGCCTGCTAGGTTATTAATTAGGTTTGTACGTTCTTGCTTGCTAAAACCACGGTATATAACACCTGCTTGCGCGAAGTTTTGCTGCTTTTTAATCGCTGCTTGTTGTACGTAGCCTTTTAGCTCTGTATTACTTCTGCGTGCAATTGGGTTTTCAGCTACGTTTTCTTGGCTTGGCTGGTAGTTCACATTGCTTGTTGTGTTACCAATATTCATTGCGCCGTCTTGGTTGTAGTTAACTACGTCAACTTTTGCACGGTTGATTGGCAATTGCTGGTGGTTAGCACCTAGGCGGTACATTTGTGTATCAGCGTATGAAAACATACGACCTTGTAATAAACGATCTTCTGATGGCTCAATACCAGGAATAATGTTTGCCGGTGCCATTGCTACTTGTTCCGTAGATTGGAAGAAGTTAGTTGGCATACGGTTTAACGTCATTGTTCCTACTTTAGTTTCTTTAATGTCTAGCCACATTTTTGTTGCATCTAATGGGTTGTAATCAAAGTCATCAAGTTGTGATGGATCAAGCGTTTTAATGTACAGATCCCATTTAGGGAAATTGCCTTTGTTTATTTCAGTGTATAAATCTTGTGTTAAATGCTGAAAGTTTTGGCTTTGTACTTTAGCTACTTCTTTAGAATCAAGGTTATCAATACCTTGTTGGCTTACCCAATGAAACTTAACGTATTTAACATCACCCGATTTATTAATCATTTTGTATGCATGTACACCCCAACCGTCCATTTTACGAAGACTTGCTGGTGTTCCGTAGTCGCTGTAAACCCACGTTAGCATTTGTGTAGAGCCTGGTTCGTGCGAGAAAAAGTCAAATACGCGGTTAGGATCTTGAATGTTATCAACCGGAGATGGTTTTAAAGAGTGAACCATGTCTGGAAATTTAATTGCATCGCGAATAAAGAACACCGGTAAGTTATTACCTACTAAATCCCAGTTACCTTGATCTGTGTAAAACTTAGTTGCAAAGCCACGTGGGTCGCGCAGTGTTTCTGGGCTACCTTTAGAGTGGATTACTGATGAAAAGCGAACAAATACGTCTGTTTCTTTACCTGCTTGTGCAAACGGTGCTGCAATTGTTAAATCGTCTAGCTCTTTTGATGCTACAAACACACCGTGTGCGCCAGTACCACGAGCATGCACAACACGCTCAGGAATACGCTCACGTGCAAAGCGTTGTAGTTTTTGAATTAGTTGCACGTCTTCTAGTAATACACTGCCACGTTCGCCAGCTGTAATTGAATTTTGGTTGTCGCCAACAGCTGCGCCGTTATCTTTAGTAAGTGTTGTTGCTGCGCTAGCCGGTAATGCCATTGCAAGTGCCAGTGCAGTTAGTGTTAATTTTGTTTTGTTTATTTGAGTATTCATTGTCGACCTCATCTATTTAAAAGTGCCGGCAGTGGTGCAGGCTGTTAATCTGTTAACGATAGTATTGATTTTATTAACTTCGGTAAAACTGATTAATTAGATTGATGTGATTTGTAAAATAGATGAAATGATTTAACAGGTGCGCTTTTTACGTTAACGAAATTTTTTTACTACGACCTTGGTCGCAATATGCTTTTATAAAGTTGATTAAATACAAGGGTTTTTAGTTTTATCTGAGCGTATTTTCACCAAGATGGTGCGTTTTATACTTACAGTGTGTTGACATATTCGTGCAATAAAGGGAATATGCTCAATCGCTGGGCTTATGCTCATTGCTGAGTTGCATTAAAAAGTTGCACAATATTAATCGCGCTTAACTCGTTATACTTAAATTAGCTAAACCAAACAGTTTTAATAAGGTGACAAGATGAATACTAACATTGAGCTGGTGATATTTGATTGTGATGGCGTTGTTATTGATAGCGAAATTTTAAGCGCACAAGTACTCATTAATATGCTTGTTGAAAAAGGCGTTGAGATTGACCGTGCTTATGTACAGCAACACTTTTTAGGCTGCAACTTTAAAACAGTAAGCCAAAAAATAGCGGATGCATTTAATGTCACTCTTCCTGAAAGCTTTGAAGGTGACTACCGCGAAGCACTGTTAAACGAATTTGAAACAGGGCTAACCACGACCGACGGTATAAACGACGTACTTAACAATTTAGCTGTGCCTATTTGTATAGCCACTAGCAGCAGCCCAGCACGCACCGCAAAAGCG
Organism: Pseudoalteromonas sp. TAE56; assembly: GCF_000497955.1. Taxonomy (NCBI): domain Bacteria; kingdom Pseudomonadati; phylum Pseudomonadota; class Gammaproteobacteria; order Alteromonadales; family Pseudoalteromonadaceae; genus Pseudoalteromonas; species Pseudoalteromonas sp. TAE56. The sequence goes on along the minus strand of NZ_AUTN01000018.1, from coordinate 19,884 downwards.
TTGAGCGTAGTGAGTTTAAGTAAGTACTTTAGCGATACGGTTTTTACCAGCAGCGAAGTTAAGCGTGGTAAACCAGCACCCGATTTATTTTTACATGCAGCTAAACAAATGGGTGTAAAGCCAGCGCATTGTTTAGTGATTGAAGACAGTAAAGCAGGCGTAAATGCAGGAATTGATGCCAACATGCAAGTGCTGCATTACAGCGGTGGGCAACATATGCAAGGCTCTGTTAATCATGTGCGCAGTGCTTACCCAAATGTTGATCATTTAACGCATTGGCAAGATTTTTTTAGTGCATACCCTGCACTTAAAAAGCAGTAAACATTCAGCTTTTTAAATACACAAAGTTTTAAACGCGATTTGCTCGCCTTACTCACTGACAGGCAAGCAAACGCAAAATATAAATGTAGATGGTTTTGCTTTACTAAAAAATAAAACAAAACACGGCAAAACATCATGCGTTTATAAACCAAATTATAAAAGGCAAAGTATGTAGGTACTATGCCAATCTGCTTAAATATAGAGTGATTTAACTTGTTAAATTATTCAAATAGTTATGCAGATTGGTATCAAATACTTTGCTGTTAACAATAGGAAATACCATGGCAACGAGTCCACACACACAAACATTTAAAGATGTAAACGAAGAGCAACTTCCTGTTGCTAATAATAAGCTTCACGGCTGGAAACATTTTGCAGGGCTATATGCCGGCGAACATGTTGCGGCTACTGAATTTGTTATTGGCGCAACGTTTGTTGCATTAGGCGCTTCAACCATCGACATTCTACTGGGTTTATTAATAGGTAACCTGTTAGCAATGTGTTCTTGGTGGCTAATTACTGCACCCATTGCAGTAGAAACCCGCTTAAGTTTATATAACTACTTAAACAAAATTGCTGGTAACTCTATGACCAAGCTCTATAACTGGGCTAACGTGGTTATTTTTAGTGTTATATCGGCCGCGATGATCACGGTATCCTCCACCGCCGTGCGGTTTTTGTTTGATATACCAGCGCAACTTGATTGGTATCCAAATAGCTTTTGGTTTGTAGCCATTGTTTTAGCTGTTGGCTCTATTGTTGTGTTTGTTGCTATGTATGGCTTTTCTACGGTTGCTGACTTTTCGAAACTGTGTGCGCCGTGGCTATTTGTTATATTTATTGCAGGTTCGTTCGCGTTATTCCCTGAACTTTCAAATCACGTATTAGGTTCTACTTCTTTAACTAGCTTTAGCGACTTTATGACCATAGGCGACTCCTCCATATGGACGGGCACCAATGCCGATGGTGAAAAAGGCATTGGCCTATTAGAAGTGATTGGCTTTGCATGGGCTGCTAACTCAATTACTCACTTTGGTTTAATCGACATGGCTATTTTTAGATTTGCTAAACGCAAAAGCTATGGCTTATTTTCTGGTGTGGGCATGTTTTTTGGTCATTACTTAGCGTGGATCTCTGCCGGTATTATGGGCGCAGGTGTTGCGGTATTACTTAAAACAACTATTTCATCACTTGATCCGGGCGATGTTGCATACCATGCATTAGGTTGGACTGGTTTTGTTATTGTAATTATTGCCGGTTGGACTACAGCTAACGCAAACCTTTACCGCGCAGGCCTTGCAGCGCAATCTATATTTGTTAATCAATCACGTGAACGCACCACCGCTATTGTGGGTGTTGTAACCGTAATTATTGCGTGTTTCCCGTTTGTATTTTCACAAATGCTTCCGCTACTTACCTACGCAGGCTTATTAGTTGTTCCAGTAGGCGGTATTGTATTTGCTGAGCATGTGTTATTTCCTAAAATTGGCTTAACTCGTTACTGGGCTAAATATAAAAATATTACCCGCAGCGTACCGGCTATAGCATCTTGGGCGTTAGCGCTTGTGTTTGGCTTTGGTTTAAACGCTATTGATGTAATGTCGTTTTACTACTTGTTTATTCCTACGTGGATTTTCACAATCGTTATTTACACGCTATTAGCTAAAAAATACGGAGCCGATGAAGATTACACACAAGAGATTGCAGCAGAAGAGCAAGAGCAACGTGATATTAAAGAGTATCAAGCTGCTGAAGCGAAAGACATTCCAAAGCCAGTAATTGATAGCTCTGTATTTACCAAAGTACTTAATGCAGTTTCTACGGTTTCACTGATTATTATTTTTATATTTGCCAGCCAGGTAATGTTTTTCAGTGAAACTATGAGTATGTACAGCGCTAATAAATCGCAGTTCGAAATAGCCTGTTTTATTTGTACTGTTATTTATTTTGTTACTGCGTACTGGTCGTTAAAACGCCATAAAGTACTCAATACAGCATCGTAATTACTTATCGTAATACAGTATCGTAATTTATATTTTATTTTTGTTTAGTAAGGTCGCACCATGACGCAACATCAACACACTGACGCTCTAGTTACAGGGCTAAACCAACAAAGCTTGGCTCAACTACCAAGCCATGTTGATACACCAACCTACGACCGTAGCGCAGTTAAAGCCGGTATTGTTCATATTGGCGTGGGCGGTTTTCATCGTGCTCATCAAGCGGTATATGTTAACGAGCTTTTAAAAACCCCAGGCTCTGAGCAATGGGGCATATGTGGTGTTGGTCTTTTAGAGGGTAACCGTGGTCTGCGTGATATTTTAAAGCAGCAAGATTACCTTTATACGCTTACTGTTAGACACCCAGACGGTACAATAGATAACAAAGTAATTGGTTCAATGATCGACTTTTTGTTTGCTCCAGAGGACAAACAAGCGGTAATTAATAAGTTAGCGCACAGCGATACTAAAATTGTGTCGCTTACTATTACCGAAGGCGGCTACAACTTTAACCCTGCAACGGGTGAGTTTGATTACAGTAATCCAGATATTATTAACGACATTAATAACCCGAACGACCCAATTACAGCGTTTGGTTACATTACTGCTGCGTTAAAACTGCGTAAAGAGCAAGGTTTAGGCGCATTTACAGTGCAGTCGTGCGATAACATTCAGCACAACGGTAACGTAACACGCAAAATGCTTTTAGCCTTTGCTACAGAGCAAGACAAAAACCTAAGTGAGTGGATTGAGCAAAACGTATCGTTTCCAAATGCGATGGTTGACCGTATTACACCGGTATCTAAAAAGAGTGATATTGATTACGTGGTTGATGCATATGGTGTTAGCGACGAGTGGCCAATTACTTGTGAGTCGTTTACACAATGGGTAATAGAGGACACATTTAGTGACTCTCGTCCAAATTGGGATGTTGTTGGTGCACAGTTTGTTACTGATGTAACGCCTTATGAAACCATGAAAATACGTTTACTTAATGCAGGGCATTCTGTACTTGGTTTATTAGGTTCAATCCATGGCTACGGCACTATTGACGAAACGGTATCTGATGAATTATTTGCCACATACCTACGTGCTTTTATGGATAAAGAAGTAACGCCAAATCTTGAACCACTTGAAGGCATTGACCTTGAAAGCTACAAAGATACGTTAATAGAGCGTTTTGCTAATCCTAATATTAAAGACAGCCTAGCGCGTATTTGCAGTGAAAGCTCAGCTAAATTGCCTAAGTTTTTAATTGCCACAATTAACGAAAACCTAGTACAAGGTCGAGATGTGTCACTGGCAACGCTTGTTATTGCTACTTGGTGCTTATACAGCGATAAAGGTTTAAGTGAAAACGGCGAAAAGCTTGAAATTCAAGATGCGATGCACAAAGAGCTTAATTCTTACGCTCAAGAGACTCAAACTAGCCCGACTGCATTTTTAAAGTTAACGAGCTTGTTTGGTAAGCTTGAGCATAACGAAGCATTTACTGCTGAATATAAAAAGTCGATTGCTGCGTTGTATGCACCTAATAGTAAAATTAAAGCCATTATGCAGGCTGTACTTGATCAAAAGAGTAACTAATTATGAGCATTTTAATTAATCATAAATCAAGTGAAACCGTAAGTGTTAGCTGTTTTGGCGAAGTGCTGTGGGATTGTTTTGATTCAGGTAAACGCTTAGGTGGCGCGCCACTTAATATGTGTGTGCGTATTAACTCACTAGGCATTAAAGCCGATATGATCAGCGCTGTTGGTAACGACGAGTTAGGCGCTGAGCTACTAGGCGAAATTACTAGCAAAGGCGTAAGCTGCGAATACATTGCTATCAATAGTGATAAAAAAACTAGCACGGTTGAGGTAACACTCGACAGTGGAGGTTCTGCAAGTTATGAAATAGTTGCAGACACTGCGTGGGATAATATAGCGCTTGCAGATGAGTTACTTAGTAAAGTTAAAAGTAGCGATGTATTTGTATTTGGCAGCTTAATTGGGCGAAGCGAAGCGTCTTTAGCAACATTAAATCAATTAGTTGATGTAGCAAACTTCAAAGTGTTTGACGTAAACCTGCGTGCACCGCATTACAAGCTAGAAACACTTGTAGATTTAATGAATAAAGCAGACTTTATTAAATTAAATGATGAAGAGCTATACGAAATAGCAAAAGCGATGGGTTGTAAGTTTCATTCGCTTGAACAAAATTTAGCGTTTATTGCACAGCAAACAAATACCGATTACTTATGTGTTACCAAAGGTAGCCACGGTGCTTTATTAACAATCAAAGGCGAGAATTTTTATAATTCAGGTTATTTAATTAGCGTAATTGATACTGTTGGCGCAGGGGATTCGTTTTTAGGTTCGTTAATATATCAGCTTTGTAGCAACGACGACGCGCAATATGCCGTTGACTTTGCATGTGCTGTTGGCGCTATGGTCGCCGAAAGCTCTGGTGCAACACCTACTTTAACGCATCAACAAATTAGTGAGTTTATGAACCCACTTTAAAAAAACATTGTGTGTGAAAGCGGTTATACGTAAAAGTTTAACCGCTTTTTTTGTGCCTAAAATAAGACGTAGGCGATAAGTGAGTGTTAAGTGTGCATGTTGCGTAAATAGTGACTTATATCGATTATTGTATTAGCTAAACGTCTTATTGTTAGGGTTATGACGCTTTGATAAAATCGTCGATTATTCACGGATTGAACAGGCGGGGCGACACACATGCGCTCTATAACACACATACAAAAAGAGAAACGTGCTTTATGATCATCTTTTTTATCTGCCTTACCATTTTAATACTGGGCTATAAGTTTTATAGCCCATTTGTTGAAAAGCAAGCAGGCTTGGATTCAACCGTTGATACACCACAAAAACGCTTTAGCGAAGGTGTTGATTACGTAGCTATTCATCCTGTAAGAGCATTTTTAATTCAGTTTTTAAACATAGCAGGCGTAGGTCCAATATTTGGCCCAATTTTAGGTGCTTTATACGGACCTGTTGCATTGGTATGGATTGTACTTGGTAATGTTTTAGGTGGTGCTGTACACGACTTCTTCTCAGGTGTAATGAGTATAAAAGAAGATGGTAAAAGCTTACCAGAAATCGCAGGCCATTATTACAATGTGGTATTTAAAGGCTTTATGCTTATATTTACTGCCATGCTACTGTTTTTTGTAGGTGTAGTATTTATTATGAGCCCTGCAGGTTTGTTAAGTAACCTTGATTTTTTTGAAGGTACAATACTGGCAAATAACACCTTTTGGGTACTTGCTATTTTAGCGTATTACTTTTTAGCTACCTTGCTACCAATTGATAAAATAATAACAAAGTTTTACCCAATTTTTGGTGCGCTAATGATTGTAATGACAGTGGCAATTGCTATTTCATTACTTATTAATGCGCCGCACTTGCCTGTTCCAAGTGACTTTTTAGCTTACTTTGAAGCTGACCACGCACATGACTTTTTAGAACCAAACCCAGATGGGTTACCAACGTGGCCATTGCTATTTATAACAATTACCTGTGGTGCTATTAGTGGTTTTCACTCTACTCAAGCGCCAATTATTGCGCGCTGTTTAACTAACGAAAAATACGTACGCCCAGTTTATTACGGCGCTATGATGTGTGAAGGTATTGTTGGTTGTGTATGGGCACTTGCAGGTATTGCAGCGTTCCCAGATGGTTACGCTGGCTTAAAAGCATTGCTTGATCAAGGTGGTCCAGGTTTAGTTGTAAACCATGTAGCTAACAGTTACTTAGGTGTATTTGGCGGTATAATGGCAATTATTGCAGTAGCCGTTTTCCCGATTACTTCTGGCGATACAGCGTTCCGCTCACTACGTTTAACCGTTGTTGATGCGTTTAATATTCCGCAAAGTTTACGTAACCGCTTATTGGTAGCGGTACCTATACTTGCTATTGCATACTTTATGACGAAACTCGATTTCTCGTTAATTTGGCGCTACTTTGCATTTTCAAACATGCTGCTTTCTACAAGCGTATTATGGCTTGCCACTAAGTACTTGTTTGACCGTGGAGCATTCCACTGGATTGCGAGTGTTCCTGCTGTTATAGCAACAGCGGTAACGGTTTCTTATATTGGCACTGCAGCAATTGGTCTTAACTTATCAAGCGATTTAGGTAAACCTATTGGCGCTGTAGTGACAGTGATTGGCTTAATTGTTTTAGCAATTGTGCACTCTAAGCATAAAGTTAAACCAACAGCGGTTTAATAATAATCACATAAGTTATTTCAAGCATTAAAAAAGCGAGCTATTCATAATCAATAGCTCGCTTTTTTTTGTGCACTAAATTTAGGTATTACTGAGTTGCAAGTTCAAAGTAACTGTTATCGTCGAGCGTTTTGCTTATCATCATAGCGCCCTCAAGCAAGCTCACTGTTTGAATAGCCGCTTTAGTAGGGTTAAGCTCACCATTAGCTAGGTGCGCAGCGCTAAGCCATGTTAGGTTTTGATTAAAAAAGCGTTTTACTTCAAGGCGTACTTTATCTGGAAGGCTATCGCTTTCGGCTCCTAGTAACCCACATAAACACATTTTTCGGTCGGTAACTAAAGCACTTCTAAAAAGCTGAGTGTACACATCAATAGGATTTTTACCGCTGGCTTTAAGCTCGCTTGGCTCGCCTAACGCAGCTAAAAAAGAATTTGTATATTGATGAGCAAGCTCTGCACCTAAATCGGCCTTAGTCGGAAAGTGATAGTGCACACTGGCGCTTTTAATTCCAACTTCGCTGGCAAGCTCTCTAAAACTAAAATTGCTGTACCCGCCAAGGCGTACCTTGTTTTCAGCTGCTTTTAATAAAGCTTCTTTTTTACTCATTTTTAATATTTCCTATCCGTAGCAATACCAATTTTATTAAAACATGATCATTCTATCGCATTAAATAACTTACTAACTGCGTTAAAAATTACTCATATAGAACAACTATATGTCATAATTTTCGCCTTGTTATTGCGCTATTTTCTTAGCGTAATAATAGGTCACCTATTTAATGCAATTGGTATAGTAAAATTATCGACCAGTAGGTAGTTATTTACAAGCGATTTTATTTTTAAGCAACCCCCTAATTTTACAATGAATTAAGTTAAATCCTATACATCAGAAAAATTTAAACGTTGACTTAAATTTAGTTTAATATTATAAATTACCTATCGATAGGTAGGTTTCTGCCACTAATTCACTTTTAAACAATAAAGATAGAGATTGCTATGAAAATTTATGATGTAGAAAACTTTCCAAATCCACTTCGTGTTCGTATCGCTTTAGCTGAAAAAAATGCCACTTCAAATGTTGAGTTTGTACCTGTTGATTTATTAAATGGTGAGCACAGAACAGAAGCCTTCTTAGCTAAGAATCCACTAGCAGGTGTGCCCGTATTAGAGCTAGATGACGGCACGTTTATATCAGAAAGTACCGCTATTACCGAGTATATTGATACCGCATTTGAAGGCCCGTCATTAATGGGTGAAACCGCAAAAGAGCGAGCAGTAATTAACATGATGCAAAAGCGTGCAGAGTCTATGGTGCTTGACGCTGTGGCAACTTACTTTCATCATGCAACTGATGGCTTAGGTCCAGAGCTTGAAACGTATCAAAATGTGGCTTGGGGTGAAAAACAAGGTGAAAAAGCACGCCAAGGGTTTAGCTATTTTAATGATGTACTAGCGCAGTCGGCGTTTGTTGCTGGTGAGCAGTTTAGTATTGCTGATATTACATTGTATGCTGGGCTGGTATTTGCTGGATTTGCACAAATAGCAATCCCGAATGAGTTAACTCATTTATTAGCATGGCAAGAAAAAGTAGCAAAACGCCCAAGTGTTGCGGCGTAATTAGTTTAAAGTTTAAGTGGAGTTATGGTTAGGAGCCAAATATGAAAATTGCTGCCGATTTTAGTAAACGAGTTGTTGTACACAGCGAAACGCTCCCGTGGGTTGCATCGCCAATGGCGGGCGTTGATAGACGAGCACTGGACCGTGTGGGCGACGAAGTTGCTCGCGCCACGACCATTGTTCGTTATGCACCTGGCAGTGAATTCTCGCCGCATGTACACACCGGCGGTGAGGAGTTTGTTGTACTTGAAGGGGTATTTCAAGATGAGCACGGTGACTTTGTGGCAGGTTCTTATATCCGTAATCCACCGCAATCAAAGCACAAACCGGGGTCTGAAAATGGCTGCGTTATATTTGTAAAGTTATGGCAGTTTCAGCCAGGTGATAGAACCCACGTGCGTTTACAAACGGACTTGATGCAAAGTACGGCGCACCCTAGTTTTAAAAATGTAGCTGTAACCCCTTTGTACAAAGACGACTTTGAAGACGTAAGCTTGTTGCACTTTAAGCCCAACGCCAGCATGGTTATAAACGCAAAAGGTGGAGCAGAACTGCTAGTACTTGAAGGTTCATTTGATGAGCAAGCCGATACCTTTGTAAAAAACAGTTGGTTAAGAGTGCCTATTAATAGCTCCATTAACGTTAAGGCGGGAAGTAATGGCGCAAAAGTATGGCTTAAAACGGGCCATTTAACTAATGTAGAAAACCAGATATCTCGCGTACAAAATGCGTAAATCAGTCGTTTATTTGAGATTATTTATTGATTTAGTTCAGGACTAATTAATTTTAGAAGGTGTACTTTTACCGCTCAGCCTATTTAAGGAGAGCAGTAATGGTACACACAACACATGGTTTATCGATTGGTCTTGAACGTGCAGGAAGAGAGTTTTTTTTAAAACTTAAAGCCGTTGGTACGCTTACTCACGACGACTACAAAATAATTACCCCAATGATAAATTCAGCTCTTGGCGAAGTTAAGCATCCAGTCGTGAACGCCTTAATAGATGGTAGCGAACTTGAAGGTTGGGAACTACGCGCAGCGTGGGATGACTTAAAGTTAGGTGTTAAGCACTCTAAAGAATTTAAAAAAGTAGCTATTTACGGTAATAAAGAGTGGCAAGCTCGAATGGCAAAAATAGGTAACTGGTTTATATCGGGTGAGGTTCAATACTTTGAAAATGCTACCGCAGCCATAGATTGGCTAGACGAATAGCCTGGTTTAAAAACTTAAATTAAAGCACTCTTATAGAGTGCTTTTTTGCTCTATGGGTAACGTTATTAAGTAGTTACATTCGCTTTATTTCAATTGTTAATACTGCTCTATTAAAATACACTCATTATTATTGAGCAAATTACATATTATAAAAACAATGAAACAAGTACTTACCTTTATTACATTCCTGATATTTTCTACATCAATACATGCAAAAGATAACAACATATTCACGCCGGTTAGCGATCTTTTTTTAGCTGTTTCTAACGTTGATCACTCGCAAATGCGTGCAGCCGTTGATGATTCATTTCTACTTTTAGAACACGGTGAAGTGTGGACTATTAATGACTTTATAAATGTAGTTAAGCCTTCTGACTTTATAAGAACTAATTATTTTAGTGTTATAAATTCGCGTGTAGTGGGTGATGTTGCATTTATTAATTACTGGAATAAAGCCAATATTAAAAACACTCAAAGAAGTATTGATATTTATTGGTTAGAAAGCGTTGTTGTATCAAAAGTGGGCGATAAATGGTTGTTATCGCAAATGCACTCTACTCGGTTACCCCAAGATGAAATACCTAAAGGTGTCACCTTTATAAAGCAATAGATCTAACTCTAATTCAAAGCCCTGTAATATGGGGCTTTAATCATTTAAATTACATCAGCCAGTACAGGTAACGCCGGAAATGCCCCTTTAGCTAAACACGCTTTAGAGCCACATTTAAGAGCAAAGTGCAGGGCGTCTTTTACGCTCGCTTTATCATTTAGTTTATCTGCTAGTGGTAAATCACTTCCCAAGTTATTTAAGTAGTATAAAACCCCCGCTATAAATGCATCGCCCGCGCTTGTTGTATCTACGGCGTTTATTTTTGGTGCCGATTCGTTAAGTGTAAATGCGCTGTGGTAAACCTTGGCAGGCTCTGGCCCATCGGTTAAAAACACCAGTTTTACTCCGGTATTTAATAGCGCTTGAATGTAATCATCGCTCGTTGTATCGCTATGCTGAGCTAAAAAATTAAGCTCATCACGCGAGAGTTTTACTATGTCACAATAGGTGTAACAAGCTTTTACATTGCTTGCTATATCACTTGTGTTTTCCCACAAGCTGTAGCGTAAATTTACATCAAAACTGACGAGCTTATTATTCGCTTTTGCAAGTTCTAGCGCTTTAACCGTTGTGTTAGCAATTGCTGATTCGGTTAATGTGTTTGAACAAAAGTGTAGTGTGCTTATTTCTTGCCAATTTATATGCGCTAAATGCGCCTGCGTTAATAGTACATCGGCTGTGTTATGGCGATAAAAGCCAAAACTACGCTCGCCGGTTTCATCAAGGGTTACTATAACCATAGCGGTTTGTGAGCCTGCAATGGTAAATAAATAGTCTGTATTTACATTGTATTGCGCTAATGCATTACTTAATTGATTGGCAAAATGATCGTCCCCTCTACCACCACAAAATGCAGCTTCACCTCCGAGTTTTGCATAGCCAACAGCTACATTGGCAGGTGCGCCACCTGGTATAGGTAAATAGGCAGAGTTATTCGCATCTTGTGGCAGCATATCAATTAATAGCTCGCCTAAGCACAGAAGTTTGGTCATTTGGAATATCCTAAAAAGCCTAGCAAGGCTAGGCTAAAAAACGTGAAGGGTGTTAATTATTCATACTTTAAAAGGCGCTACAGTGACTACTCACCGCAGCGCAATACACATTTAGTTAAAAGCGTATTTTAAAGTTACCGACGTTGTGCGGCCGTTAATAGCACGGGCACGAATAATGTTGTTTTCAGGTACTGAGCCTTCTTCTGCTTCTGTAATACCTACTGTATCAAATAGGTTGTTCACATTAAGCGCAATATTAAGGTTTTCAGATAAATCATAGCTTACAAAGCCATTTACCTGTGTGTAGCCGTCAAATTGCAAGTCGTTATTATCTTGAGCGTACGCATCGGTAGTACCAATGAAACTTACCCCTGCAGCGCCTTTTTCATAGTTGTAACGTGCCATTAATGAGTAAATTAAATCGGCTTGACGACGTGGCGTATTACCTACAACATCTGGGTTAAGCGCATCTTTTGCTATTTCTGCATCGGTCCAGGTTAAATTACCGCGAAAATCCCATGCATCAATAAAGTAAGTAGATTCTATTTCAATCCCTTTTGCTTCGTATTCACGGTCAAAAAATGTTTGTGATGTTGCTTCAAAGTTTTGCTCTTCAGTTTCGGCAAAAAACGCAGTAGCAAATACTGATAACGAATCAAAGCGCTTCTTAACACCAAACTCAAACTGGTTTACTTCATCAACAGCGTCTTCTTTTGCAACAGAGCCGTCGGCGCGTACTTTACCAAATAAAAGACGGTCAGCATTTGCACGACCACCTTTACTAATACGTGCAAACGTAGCAAGGCTTGGGTCAATTTGATAATTAGCACCAATTGAATAAGAAGAATAGTTCCAGTCATAATTTACTGGACTTGCGTTTGCATTATCAATACCTGCAACGTTTTGCTCAGGGATTGATATTTCACCGTCGCGGTTCATATCTACTGTTGAAGTCACTGCACCTGCGTATGTTCCGCGAGCTTCACCGCTATCGTAGCGAGCACTAGCATCAATACTGACATCACCTAGCTTAGTAGAAAATGCTACGTAAGGGGCGCGTGTATCGTATTCCGTATCGTAATCACGTTGGCAGCAGTTACCAAATGCACTGTAAGCGTATAAACCGTTTTCAGATAACTCAGTGCCATCGGCACCTGTTACATTTAATAATGCAGCATTGTCACCCTTGAGCTCCATTACGTAAGAGTTCCATAACCACGACATCGCAATGTTTTGCGTAGATGCATAGTAACCAAATGTAAGACTGGTATCATCGTCGAACGATTTAGTTAATTTAAAGTCATTAACTATAGATCCAAAGTCATTCATTGTGACATCAAATGTCACCATCTTCATTGCTAAACCATCGTTAAACGCTTCACCGGTGTTCGCGTTACTCAAGGTTGCACCTGCGCCACCAATGCTTTCTGCTATTGATGTTGCACTACCTACTTGTTCTGTGAAAGGTGAATTAAAGTTGCCGCTTATTGATGATTTACGAAAACGGTTTTCGATACGCCAATCGTTATCTAAATCAAATACAGCTTCAAAACCAACAGAATCAACCTTTGGATTCATACCATCGCGGATATCGCCGCTACTGATTTGGTTTTCACCATTTAAGCGTACTGTTTTAGTAAATAACGCTGAATGAGGTGTGTCTGATTGTGCATCAAAGCCATCAATAGAGTCACCATTTGAGTACATTGGCATAGGAAGGTAGCCAACACTCTTATCGTCTAAGTGTTTGTAATAAAGGCGCACGTAACCGTTGTCGAAATCTTTAGTAAGGTTAGCTTTTATTTGGCCACCTTTATTAGACGTGTAACCTGTTTCGCGTGGGCCTTCGCCTTGTCGAACAAAGCCACCAACATGAAAACGCACGCTATCGGTTAAGTAAGTGCCGTATTCAAAGTCTGTACGAACGCTGTCGTAATCTAAGCCAAGTGTTGTAGATACACTGCCAGATTCGTTTTCGCCATTTTTAGAGATAAAGTTAATAATGCCACCAGGTGCATTACTTGCTGCAGTAGATGCTGAACCACCACGAATCGATTCGATAGTTTGCACAGTGTTATCTAATCGCATAAAAATATCTGAATTACCAAAAGCGATATCACCGTATTGCAGTACAGGTAAACCATCTTCTTGTAATTGTAAAAATTTTGCACCGCCTGAAGCAACTGGCAGGCCACGAACAGCAATATTTGCATTACCTTCGCCGCCAGTTGATTCGGCGCGAACACCCGGAATAATTCTAAATGCTTCAGCCGTTGAGCGAGGTGTAGACACCTCTACTTGTTCAAGCGATAAACTGCTTACTGATGAACTCGACGCCATAATGGTTGTTCGGCGAGGTACACCGGTAACAACAATTGTTTCAAGGCCCTTGTTGGCTTGGACTTTGGTTTCTTGCTCATCTTGTGCATGAACGCCTTGGCTTACAGCAAGTGCCAAAGCACTGATTAAATATAAAGGTGTGTGGTGTGTTGTCATGTGAACGCCTCGTTGTGTTGATCCCAATAGGATTTGTTATTTTTACTTAATCGATTAAGTAAAAATAACAAATATTTTACAATAAGCAAATCATTTTGTGTTTAATTTGCTCTTTTATTATTCATATGTTGATTTTAAAAGTGTTTTTTATTGTATTGAGATACAAGTTTATTAAGCTGTTGGGTTACTTTCTTGTAAAGCACTCATTGATGGGTCGCGTAAATAATTGAACAACATAGCTACAAATAAAATCACGGCAAACCCTGTTGCTAAGTAAAAGCCATAGCGCACATGGCCAAAGTAATCGCTGATCATACCCATAAATAAAGGAGCTAAAGCAGCTGATAATGCGGTGAAAAATAATATAACGCCGGCTACGGCTCCATGGCGCTCAGCAGGAAAACACGATATACCTTTAGAGTTTAAAGTTGGATAAACCATAGACATAAATAAACCTGAAAGAGGTAATAACCCTACAGCCCAATCAACCCCCCCAATAAGTGTGCCCACATAACAAAGCGCAATACCTAAGCTTAAATAAGCCATAACACCTTGCCAGCTATAACGGTTTAGTAACCATACGGCAATAAAACGACCTGCAGCACGTAGTATAAAAAATATAGTAAGTGCATAAGTTGCAAGGAGCGGCCAAGAGCCTGTGTAGTCCTTTAATAGCGTTGGCATCCATACATAAATAGCCACTTCAGTCGCTACATAAAGTGCAATAGCCAAAGAAAAGCCAAGTGCATAGGGGTTTTTTACCATTTTTAGGGTGGTGGCCAAAGAGGCTGGCTTTTCAGTTGTTTTTACTACGTCAGGGTAGTCTGCGCGCCATGCTAATAAAGCAAGAATTAAACACATTACGCCCGCAGTAATATACAGGTATGTCCAACTTACGTTTTGCACTAATAAAACACCAACTAGGGCAGGGCCTACAATAGCGCCAATGCCAAAAAAGCCCTCAACCTTGTTCATGGTTTTAGTGTGGTCGTCGTTACTATGCGAAATATCGCCAAGCAATGCCAGTGCGCCGGTTTTAAATAAACCAATGGCCAAGCCTATGCAGCAAAGCAATACTAAAAAGAAAGTAAAACTGGTGCTAAATGCAAATAAAAAACAACTCGCAGAAAATATTAATAAACCTAGCATAATGGTTTTTTTACGACCAAGGCTGTCAGCTAAAAAGCCTAAAAATAAGCCACTAAAGGCTATTAATGCCATGGGAGCGTAATGAAATGCACTAGCTTGAGTCATGCTCAAACCGAAATCTTTTATAAGTTCGGGGATTATCATGCCGACTGCGTCAGAGGTCATGGCAAACATAAAAAACATCATGTATGTAAGCCAGCGTATTTGTTGCAGTGGGTCGCTGCTTACGTGTGTGTGTGATTTTGTCATGTGTTTATTCCTCGTTAAATTCTCTATTAACACTTCGTAAGTCAGTCAGTTGCTTACTGTAGTATTACGTGAGCCACGAAATTTGTATGTAAAATTATTAAAAATTACTTGTAAATTCTTACTCGCTAGTTAAAGATATATCTTAATCGATTAAGTTTCAACATGGTAATCACACAATGATGAAGAATAAAGTTCAATTGATCACATACGCTGATCGAATCACTGGCCAAAATATAGGCGCGCTAACTACACTTTTAAACGGCCCTTTAAAAGGCGTATTTGGTGGTGTGCACTTATTGCCATTTTACAATCCTATTGATGGCAGCGATGCTGGCTTTGACCCTATTGATCATAGTGAAGTTGATTCTAGAATAGGTACTTGGGAAGACATACAAGTATTAGGTAAAGATCTCGACTTAATGGCAGACCTAATTGTTAACCATGTATCGGCGCAGTCTTTTCAGTTTCAAGATGTATTAGCTAAAGGTAAGCAATCAGAATTTTGGGATTTATTTTTAACCAAAGAAGATGTATTTCCAAATGGTATGAGCGAAGCTGAGCAAAAAGCAATTTACCGCCCACGCCCAGGTAGCTGTTTTACGCCAATGCATTGTGGCGACGGCCAAACGTATGATTTTTGGACCACTTTTACCGACAATCAAATCGATATAAACGTAAAAGCAGAAGCCGGTGTTGCGTATTTAAATAACGTACTTACTAAATTTTCGGCTAACAATGTAAATATTATTCGTTTAGATGCGGCGGGCTACGCCATTAAGCAAGCGGGCACTAATTGCTTTATGCTTGATGAAACATTTGGTTACCTAGATAACTTATCTAAGCAAGCAAACGATTTAGGCATGGAAACCATTGCAGAAATACATAGCCATTATCAAACTCAGGTAGAAGTGGCAAAACGTGTAAATATGGTTTACGACTTTGCGTTACCACCACTTATTTTACACAGCTTATTTAACAACGATGTAGATGCACTGCTCAAATGGTTACAAATTTCGCCACGCAATTGCTTAACCGTACTTGATACACACGACGGTATTGGCATTATTGACGCAGGTCCAATGGGCGACAAGCCAGGGCTATTAAATGCACAGCAGATTGATAACCTAGTAGAAACAATGCACGCCAACAGTAACAACCAAAGCCGCCAAGCTACGGGCGCTGCGGCGAGTAATGTCGACTTATATCAAGTTAACTGTACGTACTACAACGCATTAGGCGCTAAAGACTTTGATTACTTACTGTCGCGTGCAATTCAATTTTTTGCTCCAGGTGTACCACAAGTATATTACGGCGGCTTATTTGCTTGCGAAAACGACATGGAGCTATTAGCTAATACAAATGTTGGCCGTGATATTAACCGCCCATATTTAGATGCAAATATAATCGACAAAGCCTTAAATAAGCCTGTAGTAAAAGGTTTAATTGAATTAATTAAAATTCGCAATTCACACCCCGCGTTTGCAGGTGAATTTAGTGCCCAAGGTGAAGGCAGTATGTGTTGTTTATCGTGGCAACTAGGTGAGCAAACTATTTCACTTACTGTTGATTTTAAATTACGCCATGCACTGATTACGCAGCTAAACGGTGATGAAGAAACAACGATTAACTTAAATTCATTTTTAGCTTAATGCTGTAAAAGTAATTTATAAACGCCATGTAAAACAAAAGCCAAGCTACTTAAGCTTGGCTTTTTAATACATAAAACAATTACAAGGCTTGTAAGCTAACTACTCGCACCAATCTCTAATTCGTAACTGACTTCCTGAGTTTTTTCTTCTTTAGAAATAAATAATTCAGCGGCTATAACGCCTTTTTCTTGGCTGTTTTGATGAATAGTGGTTAGGCGAGGTACAAACCGGGCTGCTTCATCAATACCATCAAAGCCCACAATACGCAGTTCTTCACCTATTTTTATGCCTTGCTTTATTGCTTCTCGCATTGTGGCAAGGGCAATTAAATCACTCATACAAATTATAACGTTAGGATGCGGTGATGCACTAAGTACTTCTTTTGCAGCAATATTGGCAAAACGTTCGCTACTTTCAGGTATATTCCAAATACGATCGTCAGCTACCGTAATATTTGCCTCGCTTAAAGCGCGTTGATAACCACGTAAACGTTGATGAGAAATAGATTGTCCGGCTTCAAATTCGTAATGCTCATACACGCGGCACAATACGTTTTCATCAAGTAATCTAAGTCCCAAAATAGCGACTTTATCATTTTGATTATGTATAACGTGCCTAGCAATTTCGTAACTGGCTTGCTCATTATTTATATTTACAGAGGCATTGCGGGCTATATCAAAGTCAATAGTCACCACATGTTTAGACACTATTTTTAACTGCTCAACCAATGCATTATTACGAGGACGGCCATAACAAATAAAACCATCAACAAAGTCGACTATGTTATTAAGGGTATCGCTATTACCTGAAAACAATAAAACATTAATGCCGTTTTTTTCAAGCACCGAAGTAACACCGCGCATAAAGCTGCTAGCCACAGGATCCGACACCATGTATTCCACACTATCGGGCAGTACTAAAGCGACAATATTAAATGTGCCATTACGCAATGATTGCGCGGCCTTATTAGGCCCGTAATAGCCCAAAGTTTTACACGCTGCAAGAATATCTTCTCGGCGTTTAGCCGATAGCTGATCAGGGCGATTAAACGCATTAGAAACCGTAGCATTAGACACACCTAATTCTAGAGCGATACTTTTTAAGGTCCAGTGGGCCGGTTTTCTCATGAGTTATGATTATCCTTTAAAAAGACTGTGCTTAAATTAATAGAGATAGTATAAAATCAAATAATAGTTATAGCTATAAACTGGCATGAAGTATGATGACTTAATACTTTCATTTTATTTTTTAACCTCGGCCCACTGGGCTTTTAGCCAGCGGCTTAGGGTAATAATATCGGTTTGTTTTGCTCGCGATTTTTTATATACAAAATAAAATTTACAGCCGGTTTCAACTCCATGCAGTGGCAACTTAACTAAGTGGTTATCGTGCTGTGAGGCAATAAAAAACGCATCAATAAGCGTAATACCTAAATTATAACGCGCAGCTTCTGCGGCCAGTATAACGTGACTAAAGTGATTAACTCTTACGTTTTTAGGCAGCTCAAAGCCGCCGCTTTTACACCATTGCTGCCAGTCATTGGTGCTACGTTGCTCTGACTCATCATACTGCACCGACAAAAGCGGGTGCTTCCATAATTCATTGGGCAGCGATTGATTTTTTAATTGCTGCCACATGCCTTTGCCACAAGCAGGGTAAAGCTTTTCTGCAAATAAAAATAAGCTGACAAACTCACCTTTAGGTGGCGTTGTGGTAATAAAACAATCGGCAACACGGTCGCTAAAATCCGCCTCATCTACAATCATATTTAAAGTTAAGTCGATATCTGGCGAGTCATGTTTAAAGCTTTCTAATCGCGGTATTAACCACTTTACAGCTAATGAGCTATAAAGTGCTAAACGAATATGCCCAGGCTCGCCGTAACGTATTTTTTGTGTGGCAGAGGCTAAACTGGTTAATGAATGACTCACTTCTTGATAGTAACGATTGCCCGCGTCGGTTAACGAAAAGCTACGGCCACTGCGGTTAAATAGCGGCTCGTTTAAATATTGCTCTAGTAATTTAACCTGATGGCTCACGGCACTTTGCGTCACATTTAGATGTTCTGCTGCTTTAGAAAAACTATTTAATCGCGCTACAGATTCAAAACACTGAACAGCACGTAATGGGGGTAATTTCATTATTAGTTAAACTCATACTAAAAGTATTTTAATCATTATACATAATTAAACGAATTGCTCTATGCTAGCGTTTTTAATTTGCGGGCACGGAGTAACAATGCAAAAAATATCAGTTGGCTTAGGCATGACATTACTTGTGGTGGGTAATATTATTGCGGTTTTTTCTGACGCTATAATTAAAACTTTACCAGCAGAAAGCCCCACGTTTCAGTTTGTATTTATGCGCCAACTTACCGCAGTATTAATTTTGCTCCCGTTTTGTTTGTCGGCGAATAAAAAACATTTATTTGCCGGTTTAAAATGGCATGCGGTACGCGGACATGTATGGTTATTTGGTATTATATTTATGGTGTTTGCGCTAAAAGCTTTACCGCTTGCAACCGCTAACGCTATTTTTTATGCAGCGCCTTTATTAATGCTGCCTTTAGCAGTAATGATATTTCGTGAACAGCTAACAAAAAGCAGCATAGCTGTGGCTGTTATTGGCTTTATAGGGGTACTTATTGTTATTCAGCCTACCGACATTAATTGGGCGGCTATATTTGCACTTGTAGTCGCAATTACACTGGCAATAAATAATGTACTAATACGTAAGTTACCTAAGCACCATAGTATTATGCAAACTTTGTTACTTACCAATTTGGTAGGTATGCCTGTGGGATTAGGTTTGGCGCTGTGGGAAAACGAACCATGGCATTGGGCTGCACTCATTACTGCGTTTGGCTCTACACTGTTTATTTTAATTTATGCGGGAATTTGCGTGTATGTTTATAGCAAAATCGAATCGAGCCAAGTTGCTAGCGCTGAATATAGTGGCTTAGTGGCGGCTGTCGTTGTTGGTTTATTTTGGTTTGGTGAAGTGCCTACACTTGGCTTAATAATTGGCGCATCGTTAATTATTTTACCCTTAGTGTGGTTGGCTAACGTACAAAAAAACAAACAGCGATTGGTTAAACGTCAACTCACAAAATAAACTACTGCGCGTGGTGTGCACTGCGCAGTAGTAAATAGTCGTTTAAGCCAAATAAACAAATGTAAGTTAATTAGAGCTTATATTACCTTTGTAAACCAAACGGGTCGTCAATACTGTGGCTAGGCTCGGTAAACCATTTTGCACCACTGTCGGTCATATAAAAATGATCTTCTAAGCGCACCCCAAATTCATCCGGTATAACCAGCATTGGCTCGTTACTAAAACACATGCCAGCGGCTA
>NZ_AUTN01000017.1:0-5395 GCF_000497955.1 Pseudoalteromonas sp. TAE56 | reverse complement strand
GCAGCAGCGGCTAAAACTGAGTCGGCACCGGCTCAAGCGGCACCAGTAAAAGCAAGTAATGAAAGCTTCACAGAAAACAGCGCGTATGCTCATGCATCACCTGTTGTTCGCCGTTTAGCGCGTGAGTTTGGTATTAACCTAGCTAACGTTAAAGGCACTGGTCGCAAAGCCCGTATAGTTAAAGAAGACGTGCAAAACTATGTTAAAAATCTAGTTAAGCAAGTTGAATCTGGTCAACTATCAGCAGGTAGTAGCGCGGGTGGTAGCGAGCTTGGTCTTATTCCATGGCCTAAAGTTGATTTTGCTAAGTTTGGCGAAATTGAAGAGCAAAAGCTGTCTCGTATTCAAAAGCTATCAGGCAAAAACTTACACCGTAACTGGGTGCAAATCCCACATGTTACACAGTTTGACGAAGCTGATATCACAAGTCTTGAAGTATTCCGTAAAGAGCAAAATGTGCTTAGCGAGAAGAAAAAGCTGGGTGTTAAAATCACGCCACTTGTGTTTGTAATGAAAGCAGCTGCGAAAGCACTTGCTGAATTTCCAAAATTCAACTCATCGCTTTCTGCAGACGGCGAAAGCTTAATCCTTAAAAAGTACATTAACATTGGTGTTGCAGTTGATACGCCAAACGGTTTAGTTGTACCAGTGTTTAAAGATGTTGATAAAAAAGGCATTATTGAACTTTCACGCGAATTAATGGAAGTATCTGTTAAAGCACGTGACGGCAAGCTTACATCGTCTGATATGCAAGGTGGTTGTTTTACTATTTCTAGCCTTGGCGGTATTGGCGGTACGGCATTTACGCCGATTGTTAATGCACCAGAGGTGGCTATTTTAGGTGTGTCTAAATCTGAAATGAAACCTAAATGGAATGGCAAAGAGTTTGAACCAAAACTAATGGTTCCGCTGTCTATGTCATACGACCATAGGGTTATTGACGGAGCACTTGCTGCACGCTTTACTGTAACTCTTGCAAGTTACATGAGCGATATTCGCCAATTGGTGATGTAATCGTTAGATAATAAATAGAATCAAATCCCAGCCAGTTGTTTTTAGCTGGGATTTTTACCATTTGCAATGATACAATCTTTGTACCAATTGCATCACTTTGTGCGCTGCTCACTCTTTCTGCCTTGCAGAAATACGGCAGTTAAATTTTAGGGCAGTGTCCCGTTCAAACAATTAAGGTAAAAGCATGAGCAACGAATTAAAAACTCAAGTTGTTGTACTAGGCGGTGGTCCTGGTGGTTATTCTGCGGCTTTCCGTGCTGCTGACTTGGGCTTAGAAGTTACATTAGTAGAATCTCGTGGAACATTAGGCGGTGTATGTCTTAATGTTGGTTGTATCCCTTCTAAAGCTCTTTTACACGTAGCGAAAGTGATTGACGACGCGGCTGAAATGTCATCTCATGGCGTTACTTTTGGCGCACCAAAAATAGATCTAGACCAAGTTCGTACTTGGAAAGATTCTGTAGTTGGCCAGTTAACTGGCGGACTAGACGGTATGGCTAAAATGCGTAAAGTAAAAGTTGTTTACGGTTACGGTAAATTCACTGGCAGCAATACTTTAGTTGTTGAAGGCGAGAAAGACGCTACAACTATCACGTTTGATAACGCGATTATTGCCGCAGGCTCTAAACCAGTTAACTTACCATTCATCCCACAAGATGACCGTGTAATTGATTCAACTGGCGCGCTAGAACTTAAAGATGTACCAGAAAAACTACTTGTACTTGGTGGTGGTATTATTGGTCTTGAAATGGGTACGGTTTACCGTGCACTTGGTTCTGCAATTGATGTTGTAGAATTTGCTGACCAATTAGTGCCAGCAGCAGATAAAGACATTATCAAAATTTACCAAAAATACGTAAGCAAAAAATTCAACGTAATGCTTTCAACTAAAGTTGTTGGCGTTGAAGCTAAAAAAGATGGCTTATACGTGACATTTGAAGGTAAAAACGCACCAGCAGAACCAGTACGTTACGATAAAGTACTTGTTGCTGTGGGCCGTACACCAAACGGTAACCTACTTGATGCTGATAAAGCGGGCGTAAACGTTGATGAGCGTGGCTTTATTAATGTTGATAAGCAATTACGTACTAACGTAAGCCATATTTTTGCAATCGGTGACTTAGTTGGCCAGCCTATGCTTGCGCATAAAGCGGTTCATGAAGGTCATGTTGCTGCAGAAGTTATTTCTGGTCAGAAGCATTTCTTTGACCCTAAATGTATTCCTTCAATAGCGTACACTGACCCTGAAATCGCTTGGGTAGGTGTTACTGAGAAAGAAGCAAAAGAGCAAGGCTTAAAAATTGAAACTGCGGTATTCCCGTGGGCAGCATCTGGCCGTGCTATCGCATCTGCTCGTACTGAAGGTTCTACAAAACTTATCTTTGATAAAGAAAGTGGCCGTATAATCGGTGGTGCTATGATCGGTATTAACGCGGGCGAAATGCTTGGCGAAATCGGTTTAGGTATTGAAATGGGTGCAGATGGTGAAGACTTAGCGCTTACTATTCATGCTCACCCTACATTGAACGAATCAATTGGCCTAGCTGCTGAAATTTTTGAAGGTTCAATCACTGACTTACCAAACAAAAAAGCAGTTAAAAAGAAGTAATTTAACTTTTTAACATTTGCTTGAAAACCCAGCTTTGGCTGGGTTTTTTTATGCCTGCTTTTCATTAAATATAAGATTAAATTGCCATAAGCCGTTACAATGCGCGCCTAATTAATTGAAGGTAAATACAGTGAAAAACGCAGTTTTAGCATTACGCGCTCAGCAAATAAGTGAATCTCGTCGTGAATTTAACGCGCGAGGCGGTAAATTAGATCGCTGTGAGCAATGCTTAATAGCCAAGCATTACTGTATTTGTAAAGGTGTTGAGCACGCTCAGTGCAACGCCGCTGTATGTTTACTGATGTACCATAATGAAAGCTTTAAACCTTCTAATACAGGGCGTTTAATTGCTGAAATAGTGCCAGATAACCACGCATTTAGATGGGATAGAACAGATCCTAACCCCGCTCTTTTAGCTTTAATAAATGATTCGCAGTATCAGCCTATGGTCGTCTTTCCCGCTGAAGATGTAGAAGAGGGCAGAGCCATTACAGAAGTGAGTATTGAATCAGGTAAAAAGCCGCTATTTATATTCTTAGATGGTACGTGGCGCGAAGCTAAAAAAATGATTCGCAAAAGCCCTTATTTAGATAACTTGCCTGTACTTTCTGTTACTGCTGATAAACTATCTGATTACCGATTACGTGTAGCCCCTCATGCACATCAACTAGGCACTGCTGAAGTGGCTATTATGGTATTAGCACTTGCGGGCGAAATGGATGCATCGACAAAATTAGAGCAGCATTTTATTAAGTTTCGTGATGCGTATTTATTGGGTAAGCGCAACAAGGGCCGACCACTAGAAGATTAATTTTACGAAGTTAAGCAAATGCTTGCTGATTTTTTAAGTGAGCAAGTGCTTTATTTTGAATAGCTCTGAAGCCTTCTTAAGATGTTAATTGTAAAACAGTATTATACAATTGACTTATACTATTATGCACTTGAATAAACGAGATACAGTCTTCACCAATCATTTCTTTTGCTTCTTCAACTCGTTTGAAAAAGTAGCAGCTAATGTCTATTTTGCCATTAAACTGAGTCGTTGCAATTGCGTCTGCTATTCTATTAAGTTGATAGCTAAACTCATCAGGTCGAGCACCTTCACCCCACTTGCTAATACGAATGTCGCGTTCTAACTTAATAATTTCGTTAAGTATATTTTTAAACTCACTCATTGGCATATTTAAAAAGTTATAACCTTTGGGGTTAAATAAAGCTTTATACGGATTTTCGTTGGGAGTTTGCGCACTAAAAACACCAATTGGTTTTGCTGTACTTGCGTCTGATACTTTACATAAAAAGGTATTACTTTGAGATGTTTTAAAATTCATATCCATTGAGTATTTATGATCCTTGCGTTATTTAGTTATCGGCGCAATTAATAAAAAACTTAGCGAAATTTAAAATATTAATAAAGTATTTTAAGGTCTTAGCATTGATTGGCAGGGATGCGATATTACTCAGTAAAAATTAGTGATAGTTGCTCAGTGCTTTACTCACTCAAATTTTAGGCAAAGAAAAGCGCGCTCTATCTCTAGGCGCGCTTGCGGAATCTTCTAATTTTCTGCATCCTGCAATTGAACTTAATCAACTCCAATTTTCACTAATCCATGTTTATTACTATATTACTTTTTAGTTCTATGTAATGTAGACCATCCGGGCCTGTATCCTTTAATTCCTAAACATCCTGTAGGGTAAATACTATTACCAAATCCTTAATTACACTTCCTAGTGTATCCTTGTTTTAACCAATCCCTTGTGTTGCCTTAAAGGCCTGTCCATTTATTCCTTCAACATCCTGTTGAACAACTTAGCCTTGTTGTTATCCTTTTCGCATCTTCCTGACGCTGTCCTTTTTACAACATTGCGTTGTGATACTCATCCTGAGCCTGTCCTAAAATCCGTGTTGTCCTGATAACCTAATCATTGGTTGGTTGAGTAAGTAGTCCATTTCCTTTTACTCAATAAGCGTCATTGCTTGGTTGATGCGTAAATTATAGTGCAATAGAGCAACTAAAATAGAGATAAAACTACATTCAATTAGTGTTTTTGCAATAGTAATAAAAATAAATCACATATGAATCATGTGTTTAACTGTTTTTAGGTTGTTTTTTATCTTGTTTTTTACTCATTAGCTGTCACATCCGTAAGACATCTCTTACACCGTATTTCCTTTTTGGGCGTTATTTACATATTTACATTTATTTAAAGTGTGCACTTTTAGAATGAGCACGGTAGAATTCGTTGATAATAACAGTTATTTAGGTGGAATAATGAAGAAAGTATTTGCACTTGTTTTAGGGGTAGTTGCATCGGCACCAGTCTTTGCAAACGATGTTGTTAACATCTACTCTTTTCGTCAACCGTTTTTAATTCAGCCAATTTTAGAAGACTTTACAAAGCAAACAGGCATAAAAACCAATGTTGTTTTTGCTAAAAAAGGGCTAATTGAGCGTGTTAAACGCGAAGGCAAGCACAGTAAAGCTGATTTAGTATTAACCTCTAACTTTAGCGCGCTTATTCAATTAGAAGATTTAAAATTAACACAAACTATAAAAAGTGACAGTGTAAATAATAATGTTCCAGCCGCCTTTCGTGACGGTGATGGCCAATGGGTTGCGCTTACTAAGCGAGTGCGTAATGTATATTCATCAAAAGAGCGAGTTGGTGAGTTACCTAAGCTCACTTATGAAGATTTAGCAGACCCTAAATACAAAGGACAAATTTGTACGCGCTCTGGCAAACATCCATATAATTTAGGTTTAGTGGCTT
>NZ_AUTN01000016.1:0-6025 GCF_000497955.1 Pseudoalteromonas sp. TAE56 | reverse complement strand
CTGCCATTAGCAATAAAACAGCCATCCAAATATTCGCGACTATTACATCGACTGTAATCATTACAGAAAATATATCACCGCCAACTTCAAACATTTCTTTCATTGATGCTTGGTTAGCACCACCGCCGATCCAGCTACCCGCAACGGTTGTCATACCGCGCCATACGGCATCAGGTCCATGCCCGCCAACAATACTTGGATCAAATGCACTCACTACTAAAATAGCTAATGGCCCACCGATAACAATACCTAATGTCCCCACTAAAAACATAATGAGCGCTTTAGGACCTAAATTAATAATCGCTTTTAAATCAATACTAATGGTGAGCAGTATTAAACAAGCAGGCAGTAAGTAGCGTGAAGCCACATAATAAACATTGGATTTGTTACCATCTACAATACCAAATGTATTTAATAACGAAGGTAAAAAGTAACACAGTAGTAAAGCTGGTACATATTTATAAAATCGTTTTAAAGCTGGACGTTCACTGTTTGAGGTTTTAAAAATAAACCCCAAAATAACAGCAAGTAAACCAAGCACAACGGCATCATTTGTAATTAATGCGCTTTGAGTTTCAACCATAATTATTCCTATTCTTAATGGTGCGTTTTATTATTATCTTCAAGTTCTTCTATCTGGTGTTGAATTATCTCTATTGCAGGATCGTCCGGACACTCATCGATAAAAAACTGTAAATCATCACGTGCCATTTTAGGGCAACCGAGCTGATTTAATAAGTAACCTCTGTCGCGTCTCTCATACGGGTCGTCGCCTATTAGCTCCATTAGCATCTCTACACAGGTCAAAGCATGACCAAATTTGTTTTCGCTAATGAAAGACCATTTTTGTTGAGCTAAAAATAACTTATATACTTCGTCATCAAAAATGAGCTCTAGAGGCTCTTGTTCTTGGCCATCATCTTCATCTGCGTTTTCAGGGATGATATACCAGCTTTGTTGTCCACTGCTTGGCTCTATTATGTAGCCTTCTTCATCACTAATCGCCACATGTACACCAACATCACCCTGCGTAAGACTAAGATTTGCGTCAAAGTTAGCTTGTTGTAAAAAATGACAAAGTATAATTGCCAGTGTGGTAGGTGAGCCACTGCGCATAGAAAGCGTATAACTTAATGTATTTAATTTATATTCAGGCACTTTTAAGCCTGAGGCACTAAATAGCCAATCGCTGTAAAACATATCTAATAATTTTTCGAGACGATCGTGCTCATCACTCACTTTTAGACACAGCGCTGAGATTTGCTGTTCAAAGTCAGTTAAAGTCTCATAACATGGTGTTAAATCTATTTGAGGGTCCCATTTTGATTCTGCTTTAATACAGCGGTAAATTGCTGGAGGTGTAAATTCATCGTAAGCATCATCAAGATAAGATTCATCGTGTTCGTCAAACCCGAGGGTAGTCATTAATACTGCAACATTTTAGAAAACGAAGGCGTAGTTTACCTAACTTTAAAGCTATATACCAATATAGAGGAGTTTTTGAATATTTTCTGAAAAGGAGTCTTATTTGAGCTTTATAAAATAATTATAAAGCTCAAATAGTCAGGTATTTTAAAGCAAAAAAGCTGATTTAGACGTCGCTAAATAACCTATCGCTAAAATAACAGCGGTATTAACCAAAATGTAAGCAATTTTAGCCGTCATTTTAGTTTGTCTGGCGCTTTTAGCCCCAATACCAATATATATAACCACTAAAACTATTTTTTCCAATAGCCAATATTGTTCAAATGGGTTTATTTTAGCCATAAATATAAGCGTAAGTGCAGACACTAATAACAAAGTATCTATACTGTGACTGCCAATCATTACCACTTTATTTTTTGCTATATTGCCACTACCCATTCGCGAAAAAGCGCGAACATAAAATAAAATTACACTCAACATCGCAATTGCCATGTGTGAATGCTTTACTGCTAAATAATCCATATGCCCCTGTACTTCTGTTTTATAAAAATTTAATCAGGAAAACGGCTAAGAACCGCTTCTAACTCATCAAGCTTCTCGTTAAATACTTCAACCAATTTTGGTTCAAAATGAGTACCTTTTTGAGCGTTAATTTCATCAACTACATTTTGCAAAGTCCAAGGCTCTTTATAGCATCGTTTATGGCGAAGTGCATCGTATACATCAGCAAGTGCGACTATACGACCAAATACATTGATTGCATTACCGCTTAAACCTTCTGGGTAACCAGAACCATCCCATTTTTCATGATGTTCTTTAGCGATAATTGCACCTGTACTCACAATTTCATGAGGCGAGTCTTTTAAAATAGTGTAGCCTTTATCAGTGTGGGTTTTCATCACTTCCCATTCTTGGGCGTCTAACTTTGCTGGTTTATTTAATACCGCATCAGGAATGCCCACTTTACCTACATCATGCAGAGGCGACGCCAATCTTATTAAATCAGCATCATGCTTAGATAAACCATAACCCTGAGCTAAAATATGACAAATATGCGCTACACGCTTAACATGATTGCCTGTCTCGGTTGATCGTTGCTCTACCGCTTCACTTAACCTATAAACAAGCTCTTGTTGCGTTGCTTCTATTTCAGACTGGAGCTGTACATTTTCAAACGCAAGTTGCACGTTTTGAGAAAAAATCTTGATTAAATGACGCTGAGTATCTGTCAAATCCTTTGGGATCCCCGATATAAACAGCATCGAATTATGATTGTACTCACTGCTACAATACGCAAATAAGTAATTATCTTTATAAATAATACTTTTTTCATTAAGCGCCTGATGGCACGCACTTAACTGTTCAGCTTGTAATACCTCATCGAGCTCTTTACCTTCACTTTTTTCAAAATCACCGGTACCCGAGCAAACAATTAGCTTTTTATTATTTTGTGCTTCAGGGTTTTGTGCAACTAAAGTAGTTGCATACATAGCTTGATCAGCAATACCCAATAAAGATGTTAACTGCTGCATAACGCCTTCAATAAAGTGCTCTATTGAATGCGCAGAAAAAATATCACGAGACGCTATAATTATCTTCTCAAGTCCTTCGCGTGACTGCTCTATTGAAATAATATCGCGGTACGAGCGCAGGCTCGACATAATGACTGTAAATAATTTTTGAGCCGTTAGCTCCGTTTTCGATTTGTAATCGTTAATATCATAATTAATAATTACTTGTCGTTCAGGGGCTTGACCAGGTTGACCTGTCCTTAAAATAATTCGAATATGATTATTTTTAGCTTCTTCACGAATAAACTTAGCAACTTGCAAACCAGCGTCGTCGGTTTCCATTACAACATCAAGTAACACAATTGCGGCATCCGGATGCTCTTTTATAAGCTCTTTGGCTTCAGCTCCCGAATAAGCACTGATAAATTCTAAACGTTTATTTTGAAACTCAAAATCACTCAACGCTAGTTTTGTAACAGCATGAACTTCAGGTTCGTCATCAACGATTAAGACTTTCCAGGTACCAAGTTCAATCTCATTGATTGGTTCTTCTGGCTCATCTGAAAATAAAAAATCACCCATCATAGTCGAAATTCCTTCATGGCATTATTTAACGCACTAGTAAGCAATTATTATTCTTTAGGGCCACTGTGCAAACGTTACACGGTCATTATTACCAAAGTCTTTCACTGTTTTAATATTAACAAATGCCATTTTTTTGAAAAAATGACGAACAGCTTCACCTTGCTCAAAACCGTGTTCTATTAAAAGATAGCCACTAGATAACAAATAGTCACGTGATTGTGTAATTATTTGTTTAATATCAGACATTCCGCAATCATCAGCCACTAATGCCGACAAAGGCTCAAAGCGCACATCGCCCTGATTTAAATGTATATCACTGCTTTCAATATAAGGTGGGTTAGTGACAATTAGGTTGAATTTTTCACCGTGCAACTCACTAAACCAGTTGCTTTGCTTAACGTGTACGTTGTTAATCGCCAATCGCTGCTGGTTACGTGTAGCAAGTGCAACAGCATCGCTTACTCTATCTACTGCAGTAATTTGCCAATTAGGCATTTCACTACCCAGTGCCAACGCAATTGCACCAGTACCGGTGCCTAAATCAAGTACTTTAGCTGTAGCAGGTACAGTCACTTCAAGTGCTTGTTCTACTAGCGTTTCGGTATCTGGTCGAGGTATTAAGGTTGTTGCGTTAACTTCAAGCGATAAACTCCAAAACTCACGCTGCCCCGTAATATGTGCAACAGGTTCACCGTTTAAACGCCTTTGGCAAAATGTATTAAATTGCTGTTGTTGCTCAGCGTTAAGTTCATGCTCTGGCCAAGTGAAAAGGTAACTGTGAGGTTTTTGAAGAATATGTAAAAGTAAAACTTGTGCATCTAATTTAGCACTTTCGCTGCTAGGTGCTAATAAATTAGCGCCTGCAGCAATAGCTTGTTCAAGAGTTTGGCTCACGACTACTCGTCGCCCATAGCCGCTAATAAGTCAGCTTGATGTTCTTGCATTAATGGGTCAATAACACAGCCTAAATCACCCGCTACCACTTCATTTAAACGATAAAGTGTTAAGTTAATACGGTGATCGGTAATACGACCTTGTGGGTAGTTATAAGTACGGATACGCTCAGAACGGTCGCCACTACCTACTAAATCACGACGCTCAGATGCTTCTGCCGCATGGCGTTTCTCATCTTCAGCTTGTTGCAAGCGTGCTGCAAGTACCGACATCGCTTTAGCGCGGTTTTTATGCTGTGAACGCTGATCCTGACACTCAACCACAACACCGGTAGGTATATGTGTAAGTCGAATAGCAGAATCTGTTTTATTAACGTGCTGACCACCTGCGCCCGATGCACGAAATGTATCAACTTTTAAATCTGCTGTGTTAATTTGTATCGCTTCGGCTTCTGGTACTTCCGCCATTACCGCAACAGTACATGCAGAGGTATGAACTCGCCCTTGTGACTCGGTTTCTGGCACACGTTGTACGCGGTGTACACCTGATTCAAACTTTAATTGACCGTAAACGCCTTCGCCACTAATATTTGCAATAACTTCTTTGTAACCACCGTGCTCACCTTCATTGGTGCTCACAACTTCTACTTTCCATTTTTTAGTTTCTGCATAACGACTGTACATACGAAATAAATCGCCAGCAAAAATAGCCGCTTCATCACCGCCTGTTCCAGCACGTACTTCAACAAATACGTTGTTATTATCTCGTGGATCTTTTGGCAACATTAATACTTGAATTTGATCTTCAATTACCAAAATTTGCGCTTTAGCTTCTTTATATTCTTCTTGCGCCATTTCACGCATTTCAGGGTCAGAATCTTTAAGCATTTCTTCTGCACTGGCTAAATCATCTTGCGTTTCTTTGTAAGTTAAAAACGTTTTTACAATCTCTTCAAGCTCAGAATATTCTTTTGAAAGCCCACGAAAACGATTTTGATCACTAATGACCGACGGGTCGCTTAGCAGCGCTTGTACTTCTTCGTAACGCTCTACTAAGGTTTCTAATTTATTATAAACAGACTCTTTCATTTAACGGTTATTCCTGATCAATACCTAACATTTTTTTCAACTGGTTTAGCTGCGCCACTTCACCTTTTTTCGCTGCGTCTTGTATTGCACGGGTAGGCGCGTGCATTAAGCGATTGGTTAATTTATTGGCGAGCTCTAATATAATTTTTTCTGCATCTTTACCTGTATTAAGCTGACTAACAGCACGCTCTACAAGTTCTGACTTAATTGTTTGTACATCATTTCGATAATGGCGGATTAAATCTACCGAATCGAGTGAGCGCATCCACATTGCAAATTCTTTGGTGCGTTCAGTAATAATTATTTGCGCTTGCTGTGCAGCTTGCTCACGCGCTGCCATATTCTCGCTTACAATGGTTTGTAAGTCATCAACGGAATATAAATAGGCAGCATCTAGCTCACCTACTTGGCTTTCTATGTCGCGCGGAACCGCAATATCTATAAATAGCATGGGCTTGTGACGGCGCTGCTTAAGCGCTTGCTCAACCACCCCTTTACCAATAATAGGCAAAGTACTGGCGG
>NZ_AUTN01000015.1:0-1968 GCF_000497955.1 Pseudoalteromonas sp. TAE56 | reverse complement strand
GAACCCTTGAAGTAACAAGCCATGTTGGGCAATCGTATTTAACGCTATGGGAACATACTAAACGCAGCTTTTATGGTTCTTTATTATTATTGGTAGCCTCGCTTGCAGTAGCATATTTAATACTACGTGCAGTGTTTAAACCTTTAAAAGCAGTAGAAAACCAAGCACACTTGGTTACGCGTAAACGCTTTACATTAAACGACGAAATACCAGTTGCACGCGAGCTACGTACTGTAACTAAAGCCATTAACAATATGGTAATGAACTTACAAAGCACCTTTGACTCTTTAACAAAGCAAACACAAGCACTTACCGATGAAGTATATGTAGACTCACTCACAGGGCTAGGTAACCGCCGTTCGTTTGAGAACCACTTTAACTCAGTGGTTGACGCCATTACTAGCGATACTCCAATCACTGCAATGATGGTGACTCTCCCCTCACTTGCTAATATTAACCAAACTGTAAGTTACCAAGATGGTGACGAGCACGTACATGATGTAAGCGTTACTTTGCAAAATATGTTTGGTGCTTTAACTAACTCTAAAATATTTAGACTTAACGGGAGTACTTTTATTGCTTTAGTCCCATTAGATATGCAATTTTTAAATAGAACACGCCTCGATATAAATGATGCTTTTAGTAAAAAGAAAAACAGCTTACATGTGAATGGTTTTGCTAACTTAGCGTTAGTAAGTGTTGATAAAGGCTCATCTATCGGGGGTGTACTTTCAGCCCTTGATACTGGTTGTACTATTGGCGATTCGGCTGTAAATAAAGTAGATAAAAGTACTTTGTTTAGTGTTAAAGAGTGGCGTTCGCTTATTCAGTCAATTATTGCTACTGGTGAAGTTAGTTTTTCGGTGCAACCAGTTAAACGCACTAACTCACAAAACAAGCAGTGCTACTTTGAGGTGTTTGCTCATTTTACGCATGAAGGCGAAAAGGTTAATAATGGCCATTTATTTGCTATGGCCGAAAAGCTTAACTTAACCGAAGAGTTAGACAAAAAAATAATTCGTAACTTTGTAAACGTTAAAGAGCAACACCCAGACGATACATTTGCGTTAAATATTAGTAAGGCTTCGTTGTATTCAACTGACTTTATTGAATGGCTTACTCTTTATGCACACACTAAACCAATTATTAAAACAAACTTGATTTTTGAATTGCATGAAATTAGCTTACTTTACAACGTACATGTTGCCTCTTTACATATAGATACAATAAAAGATATTGGCATAAATGTGTGTGTTGAACACTTTGGTACTAGTTTAACCTCGTTTAGATACTTACAAGGGTTAGACATTGAATATATAAAAATAGATGGTAGCTATATTCAAGACTTATTAGATAACACTCAAAGCCAATTTTTTATTCAAACAGTTAATAATATTTGTCATGGCTTTGGTATTAAAGTTTTAGCTTGTTTGATTGAAAAACCTGAAACTTTAAAGGTACTTGAAAGTTTAGGTTGCGATGGCGTGCAGGGTAATTTAATAATGCCGCCAACCAAAATAATAAAAACTAGTGATAATGGCGTAAATAAAGAGTTTACTTTTTGCACCGATGCGCTAAAATTTTGTAATTAATACTCTACCAAGGGACAAGAGATGAAATCATTTATATTAGCCGGCTTAATAGCAGGTGCATCTTCACTTACAGTTTTACCAAGTTATGCACAAACGGATACTGATGCAGTAGTACAAACTGAAGGCATGACTAATTTAGTCAACGTTTTAAATAGCGCAACCACAGAAACAGCTCCAGATCAGCTAAAGGCAGATTTAGTAGCAGCTATTAATGGCGTATGTACAAATTGTACTGCTGCTCAAGTTGATTCTATGATGAATGTAGTTGTTGATGCTGTGGGTGCCGATAGCCCACTTATTGCTGATTTTTTAGCTGCACTTGTAGCTGCTGGCGTTGACAGCGATACTGTTACACTTGCTGCTATTACAGCTGGCG
>NZ_AUTN01000014.1:0-3806 GCF_000497955.1 Pseudoalteromonas sp. TAE56 | reverse complement strand
CCCCCCCAGAATTTAGGTGCATATTGGAACTTTTTATAAATGGCTATACCAACGAAAACACTTATTGCTGCATTCATCGATAAAAAATTTTTACTATTAAATATTCCTATCAAACTATATTCCCCAGTCATACCATTTAATGCATATCTTTCCGATACTAAGCACATAAGCATAGTAATAAAAAAACATCCGCCTAAAATCTTGATAAATAGTTCGTATCGGATGACTGCAGAAAACACGAGAGAAAAAATAGTTGTAAGCAATAGCTGGAGCCCCCCCCGCAATGTTAATTGTGGGATATCAGACCAGAGGCAAGATATAATCGCTAAAATTGGTATTAGTAAAATAAACCAACTTTTACTAATAAGGTGCAATAGTTTATTTTCGTTGAGCAAACAAATTAGAATACCACTAATCAGGAAACTCAACGCTGCAAGCGTGCCAACTAATGTATTAAATAGAAGACTCATAACACAAAGGAACAGTAAAGCTCCTTCAAGAGTTTGTTTATTAATTTTTAGCATTGCTTTAGTACCACTATACTTTATGTGTATTTCTTGAGTTTTCCACCAGTAAATACACTAGTAAAAAAAGCAACGCCATGCGCAATATCACAAGGTGCATCTAACCAACTTTTATTTTTTTTAAACGGTAAATACAAAAATCCAGTTAAACCTTTTAAAATATAAAAGCCACTTTTTAAGCAACAATACAGCAGTGCAATAGGCTTACTTTTTGTAGCTTGCTCTATTCTAAAGCCTGTACCACCAAACCGAAATGTTCTTTTTACAGCCCATTTGAATGAAATACGCTCAACTTCAACATACTCACTTACAATTGCGCTTTTTACCCAGTATATTTTTGCACCAGCTTCTGTGTATCGCGAAAAAAACTCTTTATCACTACCACCGGTTTTCATGTTATCGCTAAAACGCAGCTTATTCTGCTCTGCAAATTTCACATCAAACAGAACATTATTTGTAGCTGCCCACTTACATAACACCCCATCATCCAAATTACGCTCTTTATACACAGTCGCATTTTTGAATACAGCTTTAGTGTTTACAGGAAATATAGGTACCTGTGGTCCACTTACCGCATGAGCTTGCCTATCATTTAACTTGTTAACTAGTTCTATAAGCCAGTTAGCTTCTATTTCAGCATCATCATCCACAAAAGCTAAGTGGGAGAATTCATTTTTTTGCGCAAACGTAAGTCCAGCATTTCGCCCGAAAGGAATACCTTTTTGAGGTTCCAAGATATGGGTAAACTCTATATCAGAATTCTCAGAAAAACTATTTATCAAATAAATAACGCCATTATTAGGTAAGGCGTTATTTTCTACGATCAAAACACTAAACTTTTCAATATTGGGCAGATTTAACTTTGTAATTGAACTTAAGCACAACGATAATGTTTCAGGTCTAACCCCTGTTGTTAGTATAGATAAACAGATTTTCAATTTAGTCTCCATTTGATCAGTGAATAATTACTTATAAAATAGCTGAGATTAATAGCACGAAAATCAAGCTAATAATTTAGCTAATTGTTTTTTAAACTCTTCACCCATGCTACTCGATTGCATTGCATACTCTACATTAGCAAGCATATAACCTAATTTAGAGCCACAATCATGAGATTTACCTTTTAGATGGTAGGCTTCAAGCGTTTCTAGGTGGCGTAATTGGAGTAAAGCATCAGTAAGTTGTATTTCACCGCCTGCCCCAGGTGGGGTGTATTCAAGTAAATCCCAAATTGCTGTAGATACAACATAACGCCCAGTAATAGCTAAATTGCTTGGCGCTTCATCGTTATTTGGTTTTTCGACCATGTTTTTAATGGTTGCATTTTCGCCTGCATTTATTTTTTTACCGGCTATATCAACTACACCATATTGATGCACTTGCTCTTGCGGTACGGGCTCCACCATTACTTGGTTGTAGCCCGTTTTGTCGAATCGGTCGATCATTTGGCTTAAATTATCGGTTTTTGAATTTGATTTGTATTTATCAATAATTACGTCGGGTAGCATTACTGCAAATGGGTTATTACCAACAATTGGGCGCGCTGCTAAAACAGCATGGCCTAAGCCTAGTGGTGCCGATTGGCGAACCGAAATTACGGTTACATCTTTTGGTACTATTGAGCGAACCTCTTCTAGTAAACTACGCTTTACGCGCGCCTCTAGTGTAGCTTCTAGCTCAAAGCTTGTATCAAAGTGGTTTTCAATTGAGTTTTTTGAAGCATGTGTAACAAGCACAATTTCTTTAATGCCAGCTGCTACAGCTTCGTTAACTACGTATTGAATTAAAGGTTTATCTACCAGAGGAAGCATTTCTTTGGGGATGGCTTTTGTGGCTGGCAACATACGCGTACCAAGGCCAGCTACAGGTAATACTGCTTTTAAAACTTTCACTTTAATTCCTTTCATTATTTTTGTTAAACAACAAAAAAAGGAACTGCAAAGCTAAAATTCCTTTTCGAGCGTTTCACATGCCGTGTGAGCTTGCTATTATACACAACACAATAATGCACTCAATAATTAAAGAGTACTTTTTGATTGTTTTTTTGTTAATTTTATGTTGCACCAAAAGTGTACTGCATTGCACTAACATAGTGCCTAGTACTTTTTGACGACCTACCCTTTTAAAGCTACCAATACTATACTAGGCTTGTTTAGTTATCAGGGAACACAGACTTAAGGAACATTTGTGCGTTTAGGGTTTTACATTTTATTATTAGTGTCTTTTTTTGTATGCGCACAAAATACGCTTTTGTATTTACGCAATAGCGATATAATTGCGCGCGCTCAAAAACAGTATGGTAATGAAGGGCATAAACGTATTAAAAATTGGCTAAGTTTTATAGATGAGTCAGCTGATAAAAGTGAATGGCAAAAAATCCATTTAGTGAATGACTTTTTTAATAAGAACATTAAATACAAAACCGATGATGAGCTTTGGCACCAAAAAGATTATTGGGCCACCCCACTTGAAAGTTTAGGCGTTGGTATGGGTGATTGTGAAGACTACGTAATTGCCAAATACTTTACGTTAATAGCACTGGGCGTACCCGAAGATAAAGTACGTTTAATGTATGTACGTCAAAAAACAGTTAATCAACCTCACATGGTACTTATATATATTGAAACTCCTAATCAAATCCCCTTTGTTTTAGGTAATTTTAATACTAAACTGCTGCCCGCGAATAAACGCCGTGATTTAACACCTATCTATAGTTTTAATGGTCAAGGTTTATGGTTAGCCAAATCAAAAGGGTTAGGCAATAAAGTAAAAAATAGCCGTGGTGTTTCTGCCTGGAACACCATGCTAGAGCGAATTGAACAAGGTGAGCTTGCTCCCATTAAAAGTAACATTAAAGGAACTACCAGTTATGTCTCGACTTTTTAAAAACGGATTGAGTCTTAAAACCCAAGTTTACGGTTTAATAATCGTTATTTCGGTTGTTTCATTTGTGGTTAGGATAGTTACAGATGTTGAAACCACCCGCGATTACTTACAAACACAAATGGGTAGCCACGCGCAAGATACAGCAACAAGCTTGGGGCTTTCAATATCGCCCTACCTTGAAGAAGATAGCTTAATGATTGCCCAAACCATGGCAACCGCTATTTTCGACTCCGGTTATTACAAACAAATAAAATTTACTAACGCCGATAATAAAATAGTTTTTGACCTAACAAGCCCAAAACGCGTTGAATCTGTACCTAATTGGTTTATTACAGCAGTAAAGCTTGAAGCCCCTACTATGCAATCAGAATTAAACAATGGCTGGATTATGGCAGG
>NZ_AUTN01000013.1:0-803 GCF_000497955.1 Pseudoalteromonas sp. TAE56 | reverse complement strand
AAGCCATAACGTGATTGAAAAAGACGGCCTAATACCGTTGGCACCGCCTTTTGATACCATAGGTTGGCTTACCCAAAGCGCCGAGCTATTAAGCGATGTAGGTAATGTATTGTTACCACAACAACCTATTAATAAAGTAAATACGTTAGTTATTTGCGAAGCACTCTTTGAACTTGTTGACCCCTCTTTACAAGCAACACTGGGTAACCTTTTAGAAAAAACCAAACCTTATTTTAATCATCATATCGATTTTAAGCTCCCCAACGTTGGTTTACTAAGTGAGCTTGCCGATACCTTTAGAATATTACAAGGTCGTGCGATTGCTAAAACGCACCGAGATTGGATTGAACTCCCAGATCAGCTTTCTCATTTTGCGCCAGCAATTGCAGCTCGTTTTAAAATGGCACTGGCTTTAACCGAGCAAGAAGAACAAGAGGCGTTAAAAATACAGCACGAGTGGCAAGCAATCGTCGCTAAAAACCTAAATAAACACAGCTGCTTATTTTTACCTACCACCCCTACAACCGCACCTAAATTAGGCGCCGACACAAGCGCCTTACGCATGCAAATTATTACGCTTTCGGCAATTGCAGGGCTGAGTGGCTCGGCGCAAGTACACTTACCGCTGGCTAATTTAGCAAATGCACATCCGTATGGCTTTTCATTAATGATGAGCCACGGTAACGATAAAAGCCTACTTGCGTGCGTACAACAATTAGCTGCACACTTAAAAAAGGACACACCGGCATGATCACACACAATATTGCATTTACCGCGTCTCATTTTTCGGCCACTGAGGCGGG
>NZ_AUTN01000012.1:0-2893 GCF_000497955.1 Pseudoalteromonas sp. TAE56 | reverse complement strand
GTATACGATACGTGGTTTGGTTATTACTCACTTACAGCGGCCGCTAAAATATCGGGTGTGATGTTACTGCTGTTATTTTTAGCATTAATGGCAGAGCGTTTTAGTCGCCGAAACCAAGCGGTATTTGAGCGACAATCAAGTGTAAATAGTGAATCGCTCTATGTATTAAAAGGAAAGTCTGCTTGGCTCGCAACGGCATTTTGTAGCTTTATTTTACTTATCGCTTTTGTAATTCCTATTGCAGTACTTATAAATTACGCCATTACCTACTTTGATAAAGCATGGGATGTAGAGTTTTTTAGTTACGCTTGGCAAAGTTTAAAAGTGGCAGGGGTTGTAAGTGTTATAACGATTACATTGAGTGTTTTTGTGGTTTTTTATCAGCGTGTTGCAAAGCAAGCGTATCCGCTTATTCCTGGGCGTTTAGCAAGCACAGGTTATGCGTTGCCTGGCACAGTACTCGCTATTGCGGTTTTATTACCTCTTACATTATTAGAGAACACCATTAACACAGCGCTCGAGAAGTATAATTTAGACATTGGCTTACTGCTTACAGGTAGCATTCTTACTATTATTATTGCTTATATTGTTAGGTTTTACGCCATTGCACACGGAGCAATTGAGTCGAGTTTTTTACGTATTAGTCCATCACTTGATATGGCAAGCCAATCAATGGGTAAAAGCCAAGGGCAAACGCTGCGTTTAGTGCATCTACCTTTACTGCGAAGAGGGTTACTCACTGCAGCCCTATTGGTATTTATTGAGTGTATGAAAGAGTTGCCAGCTGCGCTATTGCTCAGACCGTTTAATTTTGAAAGCTTAGCTACTCATGTATTTCAGTATGTGAGCGATGAGCAATTAGAGCTTGCTTCAATATCTGCATTATTTATTGTTATTGTTGGGTTTATTCCTTTGTATTTTATTAATCGTTCTATGGAGCAGCGTAGTTAAATGAGTAGTTTAATTTTACAAGGCGTGAGCTATCACTATAACGGCACAAAGGTTATTCACGATTTAGATTTAACAGTGGGTAAAGACGAAATTGTTTGTCTACTCGGGGCGAGTGGATGCGGCAAAACAACCACATTAAAAGCGATTGCAGGTTTAATTGAAGCCAAGCAAGGGTCTATTTTTATAGACGGTAAATTAGTGAGTGATGAGCAATCGTTTGTCTCACCTGAGCATCGTAACATCGGCATGATGTTTCAAGATTATGCGTTGTTTCCGCATTTAACGGTGGCAAATAATATTGCATTCGGGCTTGGTAATATGAGCAAAGCTCAAAAGCAGCAACGCGTTGATGAAATGCTTAAGCTTGTGCATTTAATTGGCTGTGCTGACAGGTTTCCACACCAGTTATCGGGTGGCCAACAGCAACGCGTCGCTATCGCTCGTGCATTAGCTTATAAACCTAGTTTATTACTCCTTGATGAGCCTTTTTCAAACATCGACACACAAGTACGCTTTGAATTAATTGCCGATATACGTCGAATTATTAAAGCAACTCAAGTATCTGCTGTGTTTGTTACACACTCAAAAGAAGAGGCGTTTGCGTTTTCAGATACACTTGCCATTATGCATCGCGGTAAAATTGAGCAACAAGGCACGCCTGAGCAGCTTTTTGCATCTCCATGTTCAAAGGAGGTTGCAGAGTTTCTGGGTCAGGGCATATACTTAAGCGCAGAAGTGTTAACCGCAACTGAATATAAAACACCATTTGGTTTAGTCGAATCTTATGTCGAGAGTAAGCATAATGTAAGTGCAGGGCTTATATATGTGCGCCCTCATCAAATAGAATTAGTGGCAGATAACCAAAGTGACAAATTCAGCAAGCGAGCTACAATCATAAGTCGTCGCTTTATTGGTTCGGCGTATGTTTATTCGCTTGTTATTGATGAACAAGAAATTGAAGTTGCTGCACAATATGGCCAGTCATTTGAAAATAATGATCAGGTTATAATAAAAATAAAACCTCACACGGTGAATTTTTTCGAATCGTAATTAATTTGTTATTCGCTGTGTTTTTATCTGTAAAACTAAGGAATAACAATGGCGCAAGCGCAATCAGGGATTTGTGCTGAAGCAAACTTACACGGTTTGCACTTATTTTTTAATGTGTTTGATGGTCAAGACGAATCACTTCGCGCAAAGTTAAAACAAGTAAGCGCTATAGAAGAAGAGTTTAGCGATCAATTTTCAGAATCAATGCTCTCTTGTATGGTTGCTATTGGTGCGCAATACTGGCCGCATATCCTCCCTGAATACATTCCAAGCGAATTACAGAGCTTTCCCAATATAACCCATAGCGATCACCAAATGAGCGTACAACCGTGCGATTTATTTGTGCAAATTCGCTCTGACCGTGAAGATGTTAACCATTTATTTGCGCTGCAAATTTTAAAATTATTTGCCCCCGATGTTGAGCTGGTGGAGCAAATTCGTAATTTTCGCTTTTTAGATGGTCGTGATTTTAACGGTTTTATTTATGGTGGCGACACCGCACATGGAAGAAAAAAGCGCGCTACGGCTTTAATCAGCAACCCTGGTAGCTTTGAAGATCAGGGGAGTTATATTCATGTACAGCGTTATAAGCATGACTTAACGATGTGGCAGCATTTATCATTGAGTGAGCAAGAGCAAATAATGGGACGTACGCGTCTTGATAACACGCTAATTACCCCAGCGGTCGAAACCAGCCATGCTTCGCGAAGTGAGCTAAAAGACGAAGACGGACAACCGCTACTATTAAATCAAAGCATGCCTTATGGCGACGTGTATGAGCAGGGAATGTTATCAATTACATGCGCTTGTACGGGCACCGCATTTGAAAAAGTACTTAATAGTCGTTTAGGGGAAGGGGATTGCTACGACCACTGGCTTGATTTTACTCAAG
>NZ_AUTN01000011.1:0-16218 GCF_000497955.1 Pseudoalteromonas sp. TAE56 | reverse complement strand
CTGCGTTTTCACCCGCGTTTGAGCTTTTATATGCGGCTTCCCAGCTTTCTTCCGGCCCCCCTTCTGATTTTGTATTACCCACAACAAAGCGCGCTTTAAAATTATCACCTTCATAAGTTAAATTAAAATCAAAGGTATCGGAGG
The DNA here is from genome assembly GCF_000497955.1 of Pseudoalteromonas sp. TAE56. NCBI lineage: Bacteria > Pseudomonadati > Pseudomonadota > Gammaproteobacteria > Alteromonadales > Pseudoalteromonadaceae > Pseudoalteromonas > Pseudoalteromonas sp. TAE56. The sequence continues at coordinate 16,074 of NZ_AUTN01000011.1, read as the reverse complement.
TGGATTCTTCACGTACATAACTGCCGCGCATCCACGGAAACTGCATATCACTTTCAATACCGCTTGCCATCACATCGTATTGTATACCAGTAACAATACTCCCCGACCCATCAAGATTTACACCAGTTAAAAAATCAGAATTTAAAGACCACTCAGGTATATCAATCACAGATTCTGTTCTGTCTTGACCGAGTGTAAAGCCAAAGTAATTAAATCCAAGCTCTAAACGATTTGTTGGTCGCCATTGCGTACTAAATTGAATTCCTTCGCGCTCACGTTTTTCGTTAAGAACTGAACCTCGCACAACTTGCGGAAACCAAACACCATCGTAACTATTACCGCCTGCATCATTAATAACATCCCAACCATTATTGTTATCAACTGCGTTACCGTTTATATCTGTAGGTTGCCCAGTGCCAGTATAGCGCCACACATTGGCATCAGTACCGCCCGAAAGCGTTCTGTTTGTTCGCTCCTGATATGTATAGCCAACTAATATACCAACGTTTTCGTCGTCATTTTTCCATGAATATAAACCCGTAAACTGCGGCTCATACTCTTTTGTAACATCAGCGTAAGTACTCTCTACATTAAATACACCTGAGTTTACATCCATATTTAAAGGTTTTCGGCTGTGCATTAATACAGTGCCACCAACCCCACCTTCATCTAAACGTGCCTCTGGCGATTTATAAACCTCAACACTTTCAATCATTGAAGACGGTAACAAAGCATAATCAAACGAACGCGAAGGCTCCCCTGGAGAAGACGCAATAAAATTACCATTAAGCTGTCTAAAAGTAAGTTCTGACGATAAACCACGAATACTAACTGATGAATCTTCCCCGCCGTCACGCTCAATTACCACACCGGGTACACGCTGAAGCGAATCTGCAACGTTTTTATCAGGGAATTTTCCAATATCTTCAGCGGTAATTGCATCAACAACAGAGCCAGACATACGTTTTACATCTAAATTTTCTGCCATACTTGAACGGATACCACGTACTTCTATTACTTCTATATCTTTTGTGTGCTGCGAGTTTTCTTGCGCTGCAAAAGCACACGTAGAACTCAAAGCAGAAAATATTGATATATAAAGTGATGACTTACAAAACGTTGAAAAAGGAAAAGGGTATATACTTGCTACTATCATGTGAGGAGCTGTTCCATTTAAATCTGCTTATATAAAACTAAAGCGAGAAGTTAATCCTTTTACGTAAATTATTTACGAAATGGCAAAAATCTTTCCAAATTCTACACAGCCAAACTTAACCGTTTGTTAATAAAAAATATTAAATTAAATCAACCTCTCATATAACTGTATTAATACCTATTAAATGAAAGTTAAAATCCAGCCCACACATTAAAGCAGCTCTCAATTAAAAAACTAAGAGCGGCTTTGTGGTATTTAATAGCTTAATGAAATAACTACAGCGCACAAATCATCATTAAGTGTATACAAAAACGAAGGGGGTAATTTGATGTGATAGTCGGCAGTTTATACTTTAAAAAGAAAAACTGCCGGATGATATTTGAAAAGTAACAATGCTAAATAGCGTTGGATTTATTAAGCGAAGCAATAACCTCTGAAAGTTCTGAGAGTGTAGGCTTTCCTCCTAGATAATTGGTATCTATATGGTAACTATTGTCCACCCAAAAAGGTGCTTTAGTTGAGTTATGTCCATGTATTGAAAAGTCGACTCCATGACTTTTAACTACCTTATTTTGTTTAACTACTTCGCGATCCCACAATAGAGATTGCACAATCATCGATTTATCATCAGGGTAATTTTCCCAATCCCACGATTGCGCAAATGTATGAGACAGCCCAATTTTATAACCACAATACTCAAGTACTATCGAAAGAGGCTTAGTTAGTAGCTCATCACACATAACATCGAGCTTTTCGCTCGATACCAACTTGTGCCAATTGCCACCATTGTCAGTCCATAATTTAAAAGCCGCTTCATCATTACTTAATAATGATTCCAACATTAAATGCTCATGATTACCTAATATCATACATGCCCTAATGGCTTGTAAGTATGTAAATAAGTCATATGTTTTATCCCCGCGATCAACAAAATCGCCTAGGCAAAACAAAGTATCTCTCTCAGGGTTAAAACTTACGTTATTAAGTGCGTTTTTTAAGGCCTGTAAATCACCATCAAGATCGCCAATTACAAATACTCGGCGCTCATCATTAATAAATATGGCTTGTTTTGAAGATACAGCCTGAATAGCGTTAATACCTATATCCAAAATAGACTCCTATAGAATGCAATCTAAAACTTAGATTAATACTTGAGTTTATAAAGTCTTAAGGTAACACAATATTATTGATAATTAATGAAGGTAATAAAATTTGATTGAAACTAAAAATGTATGACAGCGGACTTTAGCTACAAGCTAAATAAGTAATGTAGATAGTTTTTAGCCAATAGTAAAAAGCGGCTTAGCAAAATACCTGACCAGCTATTTGCCGGTTAAACACACAAATTTCTCTGCCAGTTCGTCCAAGGTTTCACGCTTATTAGGATCGGGCTTTATACAGTCAATAGGGCAAACATTAACACAGGTCGGTTTATCATAATGCCCTACACACTCAGTACATTTACTAGCATCTATTTGGTATATTTTAGCGCCCATATAAATAGCCTCATTAGGGCATTCAGGGTCGCACATATCGCAGTTAATGCATTTACTATTTATGAGTAAAGCCACTTTTAAGCCCCTTCAATTAAAATCATTATAAAACATAAACATAGATTTAAATGAAATGTTTTTTGACTACTTTTCATACAAGTGTAGTTCAATAAAAAACCTTTATTTTTTATTTAATCGTAGCACACATTCGTAACACACCATTTTATTTTTAGGTGTAAATTACAGCCGCGAATTATGCCTATTTTTCTCTGTTGCTTTGTTGATCTCAATCAATAAAAATCGCCGCGAGGCCTTTATTTATATAGGTTATAACAAAGTGAAGTACTCTTTATCAACGCTTAACAAAGCTCAATATACGAAAGCAAAACTAGAATGGAACCAGCTCAAACCGCCATTTTCTATGCAGCACATAAATCGGTGTGCTACGCTGGCTCAACACATCATATTTTTTGAAGAAAAAAGCACTTATAAACAAGGCTTTAAACCTAGTAGGACTAAAAGGTTATCGAAATACGAAGCGCAACACCATATTCGACTAATTTTCACCAAGTCTGGCGCTGCTATTTTCTACTCTAACTTCCCTAAATCATCTGGCATAGCTAATACCAAATTAGGTGAAGCACCTGAATTAACAATAGCAAAAGCACGAAAGCTTACTGAGCAAATGAAGTATGGCGTTTTAAATAATCATAATATTAAAACTGTGTTTGATGCTTATGAACAAAGCTTAATAGAGCGCCATAACACTGCACCTACCAAATTTGCAGCTTCATCGCTCAGAACATATCAATGCAGAATAAAAAAGCTCAGGCATCATTTCCCACTTAAGCGTGCGTTCCAATCTCTTACAGCTGAAGAGTTAGAAAAGATTGTAGATTTAATTATCCAGACAGAGTCCAATAACCAGGCAATCGAGCTTTTTGCACAGATTAGAAGAGTATGGCGATTTGCTAAGAACAAATTTAACTCAGGTAAAAACCCAGCAGCTGATATCGATGACTTTTACGTATCTGACCGTGTAGAAAGCCCTCGTCCTTGCCAAGTTTATACTGACTTAGATTCAATAGCTGAATTGTGGATAAACCTCGCGTCTGCACCAAATGTACATCAAAAAAATGCAGCTCGATTCATGATTTTGACAGGTATACGCCCTATTAATATTCCACAAATGAAGTGGGAGTGGCTCAATAGTATCGACTTCCCAACATTAATTACCTTTCCGGCATCTGTTGTCGGAGTTCGTGGAGAAATGAAAAACCAAAAAGAATATAAATTGCCCTTAACCAAAGCCATGCGCGCCATTATTTTAGAGCAGAGAGACTGGATGGAAAATGCACTCCCTAACTGTAACCCTGATCACATATTTCTTCAGCCTCGCGATCTTAACAAACCATTTGCTAAAAGGTCGCTGGACAAAATCATCAAGATTACTCACCTGTTGATGCAGTAAAAGGAGACCAAAGAAACATTGTAATGAAAGGCTCTGCTGGCGCATTTTGCACAATGTGCCGAAGCTTTTTTAAATCCAATACAAAAGCGATTATGGTTGCCAACGGCTATCATTTTAAACACGCAGAGGAACTCACAAGACTCGCACTTCATCACCTTAGAAAAGAAGACGATCCAAACGGCTTAAATTATGATAAATCTGAAGAGCTATTTGGCACTTCAACAAAGTTGAAATTTAATGTTTTTAAACTTCATGAAGCTAGTATTTTAAAAAGAGCTAAAGAGCTTGAAAATCAGAAGCTAAGACTTACAGGAATGCAGAGTAAACAGGCTAGCAATCTAGAAGAAAACAGCCAAAAGAAAGCACTGAGAGATAGGATTAAAGCACATCTAGTTTACAAGCGCGGTTATGTAAACTTCATTAATCAGCCACTTGGTGATACGGGCAGAGTAACAAAAGATTTGATCTTAACAGAAGAAGGAAGAGCTGTTGTTGAGAGATATTTAAATGACCAAGAAGCCAAAGCAAAAAATAATTAAAAAAAGTTTAATTTCGACTTACCAAAGTTTTTGTAAAAAAAATTAATTTCATACCATTGCCTTATTAGAGCGCTACCTCATCAGTTATTTGATGATTTTAACTTTTTTAAGGCTTATGTATTAATGGCAACATCAGTATTAAATTCAGTAAAACCATGTGAGGTCACGATTAAAAGTCGTGACCTTTGCATGGCTGAATTTAATGCATTTAAGCCACCGTACAATGACGAGTCAATGGAAGAGCTAGCCAGTCTTGCGACTATTATATTGGCGCAAGAAAAAGGAAGAAGACTTTCAAAGTATCAGCTTAAAGATCAAATAAGAATTGTATTCCAGCATGATGGCATTATTAAATTTTTTACTCATTTTAAAAAAGAACATGGCATAAAAAATATTAAGCTTGGTGATTCTAATGATATGAGTTTTTCAGCAGCGAAATTAAAAGCGGCCGAAATATACAAAAAGAACACCTCTAATTACACATTCGAATTTGTAGTGAGTAAACAAATAGAAAACTTACAGGCAATTAATAAACATAGCCCTAGCAAGTTAGCTGACACCACAGTAACCACATATACCTCTTACCTTAATGCAATTCAAAATGCATTTGGTAAAAATACGTTATTTCAGACTATTACGCCTGAGATAATTGAAACCACGCTTGACCAACTACTAACAGAAAAAAGTGGTCCGCATGTGGCTAGGCTATTCGAGCAGATGAAAAAACTGTGGGTGTTCGCAAAAAATAAATATAATAACGGCACTAATCCATTCCTAGAGGTAGACAATAATTATATATCTTCTAGAACGGCGAAGCCTATTCCTTGTAAGGCATATACTGAAATATCTCTAATTTCTCAGCTATACATAAACCTAAAAATAATACATTAATAAATGCTGTTCTGTTGATGATGTTTACAGGGCTAAGACCCATAAATATTTGCAACCTACGTCTATCGTATATAGATGATTTAAATAATCCTAAATTTTTAACGTTTCCTGAAACAACCCATACCACTCGCGGTGCTATGAAAAACCAAAAAGAGTTTAAAATACAACTCACACCCGAGATGAAAAAAGCAATAAAGCAAGAGTTAAAATTAAACCCAGACATAAACCGCACCTACTTATTTTGCAAGGTTAAAGACAACTCAAAACCCATTAGTAAAGAGAGTTTAAACCGAGCACTTAAGTATCATGCGCCAAAAGACATGGTCGTGGCCTCGCGAGATAACATAAATATAAAAGGCTCTGCCGGAGCATATCCAACACTACTTCGCAGCTTCTTAAAATCGCACATGAAAGAAGTGCTAACTAAAAAAATTGGGTCATCAACAATTGCTGAAATTGAATCTAAAAAAATGTTACATCACTCTGTTTCAGAACATGATCCAATGAGTAAACATTATGACCACTCCAATATATTATATAACACTGATATTAAAGCACTTTATAAAAACTTTTCCCTATTTGAGAAGGAAATACTTAAAGAAGTAAAAATACAGGCTAAGTTAAAAAACAAAACGACTAAAAAATCATTTTTAAAATTAGATTATTCAAATAATTTCATCGCCAAAGTCAAAAGCACAATAAGTGCTTATTCCACTATCTGGGGTAATATAGTTCAGCAAACCCAAAAGCTTAAAAAGAGCCGCCCTTTGCAAATATTAGAGTAGCGCTTACATATTGCAATACAACTTTTTATTTGCTTACAAAACCTATAAAGAGCTTTTACTAGGTGGTGCAGATTGATTTCTTATAAAAGCAGGGATATCAAAAATATCAGATGCTTTTGGCTTAGTGGCGACTACTTTAGAGCTTGACTCATTTGTAGTGTCATCAAGTATCATTTTTGAACTCGCGCCCGTAGCAATTACTAGCAGCTCATAGTTAATCGTTAGGCTTTCTATTTTCGAGACACCACAAATAACCAAAGCATTAGGACTTACCTGCTGGCGCACAGTATCTGTAATTAAATTATAACTTCCTAAAGAAATTTCATCTTTGCAGTTTACTTGTATTATCACCCCCGTACTTGATGACATATCCACTTGATTAACTAGCGGGTTGTTTAGCGCCGCATCTAGTGCAGTAGTGAGCTCACTTTCTTCATCGCATTTACCAACACCCAGTACCGCATCGCCCTGGCAGTCCATAATTTTGGCAAAATCATTCAAATCAACGTTGATCAAACCTTGAAAACAAAGCATGTCTATTAATGATTTTATCAGTGAATGAAGTATTTGGTTGCTATGCTTAAAGGCGTCAAATAAACCAATATCATTACCTAGCACTTCAATAAGTTGATCGTTTGGGAGAGTAATAACAGCATTAGCATGCTCTTTAAGCTCATTTAAACCTGCTTGCGCAATATTATTTCTAAACTGCCCTTCACTACTAAATGGTAATGTAGCAACAAATATAATGGGTTTACCTTGCTCACTAGCAAGTTGTGCAATGTAAGGGCTAGCGCCAGTCCCAGTACCGCCACCCAACCCTGTTTGTTGCACACAGTATTATATCGCAGCCATTAATGAGCGTTAAAAGCTGCTCTTTACTCTCTTTTGCCGCTTGCAGTCCAACTTTAGGATCGGCCCCAGCGCCATATCCATGAGTTAGCTCAGCACCTATTAGTACCGCTTCATCACTCTGCGTATGCTCAAGCACTACTTTGTCGGTATTAACACTGTACAAAAATGCCTGATCAGACTCGCGTTGCTCAAAAATACTGTTAAGGGTATTACAGCCACACCCACCAATACCAAATACACCAATCGATAAACCATCATTTTGTTGAATTAATTGAAACATAACTACTCCTTAACTTTAAAAGGAGCATAGCAAACAGGTGCGTCAAATTTTGACGCACCTAAACAAGTTGGAGTTATTTATAGATGTTAGCGGCCGCTTTAAGCTTAGAAATAATTCTTTGCCGCAGCTTTTCAGGTTTAATAACTTCCAGCCAATGAGCACATTTAAATAACTCATCGCGGTTAATTGCTCGGTATCAATAGTCTGGTAGGTAAGTAATACGTTTTTATCGTCAATATATTGCTTATCAGTCAGCTCGCCAAGCTCAATAAACTCTTGATTAACAGCCGAATGGGTAGGTACTTTTATTACTAATTCGATAGTTTCTTGCGACATGCCTTTGTTAATAGCACTACGTAACGATTTTAATTGCTCGGCACTTGGCTCACGTCGTGTCTTTTGCAAAATGTGTACATTACGAATGCGGTAAACCGGCATCTGGTAACACTTATCGTGAAGCGTCCCCACCATAAACTGCGCCATTAACACACCGCCTTGCTCAACTATGTTATAAAAACTCAACTCAGCAAACTTTAACCAATGTGCCTCATCGTAAAGTACTCTATAAAGCTCAGCGCTCACTGCACGCTTATGCTTAATCACATGCTCAATTTGCTCAACTAGCTGATTATCAATATTCACTTTTAACGACGACTTTGGAAGGATTGAAAGCCAGTCAGGTACATGGCCATTAAAACGTTTAAGAGCCTGCTCTGCTTTAATATGCACTGACTGCTTAACGTCACTCGGGACTGATTGCGGTAATAACTGCTCCAACAGCAAATAGTGTTCAGCCATTTCACTGCTCATTACTTTTGTATTACCACCTCGCCACTGCGCATTGATAGACCAGCCATAGGGCTTACTACGCATATCTTTTTCAAGCCCAAAACAGCCTTGATCATATAGTGATTGAAGATCACGCTGGAGCATGCGGGTTGAAATATCAAAGCTTCGTTCAAGCAGTTTTTGCTGTAGCAGCTGGATTGAGATAGAACTTGGCGCTTTGGGCACAAGCTCTAAAATAGATAAATGACGATGTGAATTCATTGACAAACTTTTATATCAACATTCAAAATTATACTTCTCTCGGTGGTACTTCATATATTCGTGTGTTTCTTGGGGAATATTTAGTTGCATACTTTTATCAATCGATAACTTATTTAAATCTGATTCACTTATAGAGTCAGCTATCATGATAAAACCTTCTGAATCAAAGCTAATCAAACCTCTATCAAATAGTGCATCTAAATGTGCTGAAAGCAACAAACCGTTGAACGGGTCTGTCCTTTCACTATCTTCAGCATCGCGCCAAGCTTTGATATGTGAAGCTCGAAGTAAATCTCTACATTTTATACCTGTTAGTGCACAGCCTTTCCAAATATCATCTAAAGCTGCTCTATATCTCCCTTGCCCTATTCTTGCTTTTATAAGCGAATCTTTTTCTGTTTTGCTAAACCCCTTAGCTTGAGCTATTTTATTGATGAAGCTAGTCAATAAGATTTTTGATTCTTTAGAAAAATTAACCTCGCTATTACAAGATAAAGGAGTTAATAAGTTTGTAGCAATCACTTCCATCAAACGTCTATAATTGTTTTTATTATCAACACCAACTTTAAATTTCAGAGTCAGCCGACTAAGTTCTGGCTTTCTTTGGCATTGTTCAAAACCTAACTTATCGGGTATGTTCTGTTTATTTAAGAGAGTAGCAACTACTACACATTCTTTCAAATTACAACTAATCCCCAATCTTGGTCCAACAGAATCCCTACCAAATTTAAAAATATTATTATTATACCAGCCATATTCAAAGTCAGGATTACGGTACGGCTCACAAAACTCCAGTATTTCTTTTACTAGTAGAAAAACTTTAGGGTTATCCTGTAACCATTTTTTAGTGTTTTCTTTTCCTGATAAATCCGGTGTTCTTTTTTTACCCATAACATTAATCTCTCTTAATAAATTTAACAAAATTAAATTTTTTATAAATAGCTAATTTTAAAACTACAAAACAAATCCGATTTTTTGCTTCCCACCTTCTTTTAAATCGTTTTGTTCTTGTAAGATTGATAACATTCGCTCTTGAGTCATTCGTTTTTTCGAAAACCTCATTTGCCTTTTTACAATTGCAAATTCACCAGGCGTTAGCTTCGAAAGTTTATTTAATTCATGTATTAAGTTCTTTTTTAACACTCCAGGGCCTAATGTATCTTTAAATAATTGCTTAGCCTGTACCGGAGTCAAGTAGGTCAAATCTAATTTAAAATCAAATCGTCTCATTACCGCTTTATCTAAATTTTTAGCAAAGTTAGTCGCAGCAAAAAGTGGGAGTTGAAATTGCTCCATCTGGCATAATAATTCATTAACTGTTTGCACTTCCCAATTTGCCGTCGCTTGTTCACGACTACACAACAAGCTATCAGCTTCATCAATAAATATTGCACTTCCTTCTTGTGTAGCTTGTTTAAATAGTTGAGCAATGTTTTGTTCATTTTCGCCAACCCATTTGCTTAGTAAGTCAGATGCTTTGACCGAAATAAGTTTAAAATCAGCCTTTTCGCATAAATAATTCACAAAGGCTGTTTTTCCTGTACCTGACGGGCCAGTTAGCAGGGTTCGTGAACTTGAATATTCGATTACAGCCTCTTCCACCTGCTCGAGTGATGCATACTCAGACTCTATATTCACCATTTGAGGATTAAACTTTTGCACTGCTTGATAAGTTAATTCATGTATTGAAAAACCGCATGCAATTAAAGTGTCTTGAATATTCTCTTCAATACATTCACGTGCTCCTTGAGCCTTAAATCCACATAGTTTTGCTACATGTACCGCTTTAGCAATATGAGCTGGCAGCAAGTTTTGTTGAGCAGCTAATTTACTAATAAAACGGTTACCAACACTCAAGCCTTTAACATATTTGCCGATCATTTTTTCCTTAGTCGTTTTGTTTAGCTCAGGAATTTCGTAAACAATATTAAATCGCCTAATAATGCTCTGTGGTATATCCTCTAAATGATTAGTGATCCAAATACTCACCACAGGGTGATTTTCAATATAAGTATGAAGTAGCTCTTTAGAGAAACTTTTAGAGAATAAATCACGCTCAAAAATATTTTCACATTCATCCAGTAACAGCATTGTTTTTTTACGCTTGCCTACCAACTTACTCACCACATTAAAGTGCTCTAAACGCAGCTCAGAGCTTGCGCTTCGGCTATCGATCTCGTTTGTTGGGTTTATTAAGTTACTACCTTTAGCTTGTACCTTAAGCAACTGCGAACCACAGGCTTGCGCTATATATTTAGCCAATGAAGTTTTGCCCGAACCTGGCACACCATAAAATAAAATACTCAATGCTTGCCCACCCATCTTAGTCGCATTTTGCGTAGCTTTAAGCAAAGTATTTAAATCTAAGTGAGATAAATCAGCAGCGCTAAGTTCAGAAGCTTCACAAGGAGTTACTAAACTAGATAGAATATCACTTTCATTATTTAACTTACCCTCGAGCAGGCTTTTAGCAATTGAGTTTGGTAAAATTAAAAACTCATCTTCTCCAGCAAATATCTCCATATCCATTGAATACATGCCAGATTCAATAACCAAACTAATTTGCTTATTAAGTAGTGCTTCATCAATATCAAGAACGTAAGCTATTTTTTCTAAAATAACGCCAGCGTAATCGTCACGTAAGTATTCTACAAGTTCGCGTAATGGTTTACTGAGCGTCATACAGCACGAAAAAATAACTAAAGGAGTAACCGCTTTTGGTAGTCCAAACGCTTTACAGAATATATGCACATTATTTTGTAACGTTTTAGGCATTGTGTTTATTGCTAAATGATCTATTCGCGTAATTAAATCATCAACATCTAAACCTTGTAAATTTGCATAGTTAAAACCAGAAACGCTACATAAAGCCTTTTTAAATAGCTTATCGTGCCAAAGCTCTTCTACGTCGAATTCTTCTAATAATTCAGTGGTAAAGTGCGCAACTATACGCTTTAATTGAGGAGTTGGGTTCATGCTATGTACCTATTTATTTATAATCAATAAGTACATAGTAATTAGGTAAAGAGCTTTGAGTTCACGTAATAGCATAAAATCAAAGTCACCGTAAATAATTGAAATTAAACAGCTTTAAAGTTCAATTATCCAACCTTAAAAATAAATTCAATGTAAATTCTCAACATACTGTTTTATATATACTTTTGTTTGTATTTTTAAGATATTTTTACGTATACAATTATCGGAAACTTAACATGGATGAATATAATCTTAACCCAGGCTCATCAGAAAACCCTATACTTATTAAAAATAAGCACCAGAACAATAGCTTATCAAAAGAGTATGCTACTCGAGGAGAAGAGTATGTTCATCGCCCTCTCTTACAAATGCATACTAAAAACAACAATGGAGAAAATGCATTCGCCTTTGATAAAGCTCCTGAAGGATATGAATTCTTCACACCAAACGTTATCACCAACCCAAACTTGCAACTACTAGACATAAAAGTAGCTTTATCTTTATTTGAATTACTCGATTGGCGTGATAACGGTGAAGGGATTGTTTACCCTTGTACTTCAGAAGACTTTGATCTTGAAAGTTACGGTGAACTTGGAGAATACATTCACTCAACCGACGGACAAATGATAGATATAGATCCAACACCGCTTTATGAGCACCTATCAGTTATACTAAACACTACTGTTAATAATAATGAATTAAATAAAGCACTAGCACGTCTCGATAGCTTCCACTACATAAACTTAACTCCTATTAATGAAGAAAACTCTAAACTTTATAAGAAAAACAGGTATCTTAGTAGTAATCCTAATCTAATACTTGTCGAAATTAACGATATGATGGATATAAAAAACTTAACTAACATTTGGATTTAATGTCTTTTTAGGTGCTTATAATTAGCTTAAAGGCGCAATTTATAGCATTTACATTTTTACAAATGTCCACAATTTTGAAGGTAATAAAATGATACTCATAAAAGCAGGAACTAGATTTGACATCGATGAGGTAGCGCATTATGTATACTTACTCATCAGAAGCCGTCTTAACGACGATATAATAATAAATGAAGTCGAATTTAAAAAAGTAATTTATCAAATCCAAGCATCAATTGGCGACTTTGATTTATGGAGTTTAGTAAATGGGAGGTTTAGGTTTGGTGTACATAAATACCCTGTAGCTGGAGAGCTTTGTAAAAAGAATAAAGGCGCAGGTGTTTTCACTTTAAAAATAACAAATAAAAAAGCAGCTCTTTACATTGCTGGAGACGACAAGGTAAAAAAAGTAGTTCATGAAGAAATGGAATTAGATGGCGAGTCTAAACATCAGATAGAGTTAACAGATAATATAAATACAGATCATGCTATTAGTTTCATAAAGCAAGCTGTAAATACAGATAAAGTGCAATCACGCTTAATTACTGTTGACAATACAAACCCAACCGATATTTTTTATAGCTATCTTTCTCTTGATACAATAGCTTTGCAAGAAATAGAAACACTTGAGGATAGAGACACAAACGATAAGATTCGCCTTGTTTATGTTCGAGTAGGTCAAGGCCCGTTTAGAAAACAACTTTTAAGTATTTACGGTGAAACTTGCTTTATGTCAGGTAAATGCCCTGCGGAATCACTGCAAGCTGCTCATATAATTCCACATGCTGATACTAACCACAAAGGTAACTTTGAAAATGAGAACGGCCTGCTTTTACGTTCTGATTTGCATAAGCTTTTTGATGATGATTTGATTAAAATTAATGATAATTTTGTGGTTAAGGTAAGTAATAAACTTAAAGATTATGACTTATACTACGAGTTAAATGGTAAACAGTTGGCGCAAACAAACAACTCAATTAACTTTGACAAACTAAAACAAAACCTGACTTTTCGAAATACTTTGTCAAAGTCAAAATTAGATAAAGCACTTGGTAAATAAAATTATTCATGTAACAGCCCTATGCAACTACCTATAAATTAATACCTTTACAGTTGCTAAGGGCTGTTAATTAGGGAATCTAGCACATTGTATACTATGGAGCTTTAACCTCTAATTCACAGGCAATCTTAATCTGCTCTATATGCTTGTTGTTCAATTCTATTTCCCTATCAATACGCTCTATTTCATCTTGTAGATTGCGTTTTTCTGAGTCTAGCTCTGCATGGGTTAACTTCATTTCAAAGGGTATTTTTTCTATTTTCAACGATTGTATCTTAGCTTTATAGGCCTTCGTTCGCTCTCTGACTAGCTCGTGTACTTTATTTTTAATTTCTAAGTTTCTATTAAATTCATTTAGACCTTCATTAACACTACCTAAAAAATTACTTGTGCCTAGTAGCGCCTGAGTAGCTGCAGATTTACTATCATCATAAACTTTCTGTACCTCAGCCTTTGGTTTTGTGCACTTCATGATTAGGCCTGAAATGACCAAAAGTGGTAGAGCTATATAGGTTAGATAAACCCCTACATAAGTAACAGTAAATAGTGTTATCAAATAAAGTGCTAATGTAAGCCAAAAAACGAAGCTTGCTTTAGAATGCATATAAATTAATCCTTTAAAATTAAAATTTCTTATCTAATTTGACGCTGAAAATTCTCAAAGTTATTTAAGGCGTCGAATGCAGTAAATACAGTCCAGCCGTGTCTTCTTAATATATTAGAATTACTCATATTAATAAGCACCGCTACTTTACGCCTTGGCCAGCAAAGATCGATTGAAACAAATGTTTCTTTATCTTGAATAACAATCCCTAGCTCAGCACCTGGTAATCTAGTCGACTCACATTTTTGCAGAAGGCCATCTAATGCTGTATCTGCACACTCTCGCAGATTATCGTAATTAAACACGTCAAACTTATGTTGTTCTCGTCTTAGCTGGTTAATTTTAAGAATATCTGAGTTGCTTACATATATATGATCATGATGTGGCTGCTTTTTATGGCAATCTGCACAAAGTACTCTCAAATTATCTCGTTCATTTTCTGCTTTATTCCCATTGATATGATGAGTATGTAAGAGCCTTTTTTCAGATTTAAGGTCAATGCCGCATTGCTCACATGTGTAATTTAAATCGCTTCTTAACTTAGCCGAAATTGATGGCCAATCTGGCGTATAACCGCTTGTGTGTTTCTTACTGTTAACAGGCAAACTTTTAAAGTAGGAGCTATAAACTTCGAAGAATTGTTCAAACGAAAAACTATTAAATACTTGATTTTTAACTTGAGGACTTTGAGTAGAGTAACCCTTGTAATTAAGAATTTTTAAGCAGTTTTTACATACACCTAAATCAGCTTCCCCCTCTGTATTAGAGCCTCCTCTGTAGCTTGAGCCAAATACAGGAAAAAAGCCATCAACGCGATTAATTACATCATAGCGTTTAAACCGGCCAGTTTCTCGCATCAACTCAAGAGTAGAACACTCTGCCACATGGATACGTCGCCCTAATTTACCATTAGACAACACGGCTTCAATGTCATCTCCTTGATCAGGTATATAAAGCATAACCTGATGGCCATCATAGTTTAGTACACCGTTTGACCCATCAATTTCATCTAACTGTACATCTTTACCTAAAATCATCCCTTGATTAAGATGACTGCCAATGCTCTCGAGTTCAGAAGCATCACTGGTAATAGAAAAGTCTGTAACAACTTGCCCTAAGGGTGCTACCGATCTATGTAACGCACTAAAATCAACTGTTAGCTTCATTACTGCGCCTCCAGTATCCGTTTTATTTGAATGTCAGCATTAGTAATAGCCCTAAAAGATACCCGCCTTGACCTTGCAGCATCTTCAACACCATTCTCTTTAATTAAACGTGAAGATGAAAAACCAACTGCAGCAATATTAGCTTTAATCCAATCAGATTCATTAGGCATAAGTGCATAACCATACTCTAATACAGAACGTGTTCGTCCCTGAGATAGTCGCATATTATAAAAGTATGCTTGCGCTTCTGTAGAGCCTCTTAAACCAACACTTGAAGTATGGCCCTCAATACGAATTTCATCTAAAGAGTCTCTAAACGGGGCAAGCACGTTGATATAACGGGGGAAAAGTCGTTTAATATTTCTTTATATGCGTTGCTTAATCGAGTTTCATTATTAGCAAATAAAACATCTGGAGATTGAAAGTTAAACGCTAAAGTTTCTTTGTCTATTGTTGCTCCCCACTTATCAAGGTCTTTTTCAAATTCGCTTTCTAGCGCTTCATATATGGCAACTTGATTTTGTTGGTAAGCAACAGCAACATCTTTAATCTTGTCGTTTTCTTTTTGAGTTATCATCATAAAAACAATAGCTATAAACAAGAATACAACCATTAGACCAGCCATCAAATCTGATACTGTTAACCAATGGTCACCACTATCTTGAGAGGTGTTTTGAGAGCCAAATATCTTTTCCATTACATTACTCGCTGACTTACAACTTCATTCATAGCTTTAGTTAGCTTAATGTAATCATCAACAAATTTACCGCTTACCTGTGCAAGTGCTTTACCCATTTCGTTCATTACACGGCTTATTTCTTGCTGCATCGCAGTATCAATAAGTTTTAGTTGTGAGTCTACGGCTTCGCCAGTCAT
>NZ_AUTN01000010.1:0-3630 GCF_000497955.1 Pseudoalteromonas sp. TAE56 | reverse complement strand
CTAATCCATTGCCGACACGGTTTTGCAGCGGTATACGCCACTGCCAGCCGCTTTTGTGTGCAATAGATCGGGTAAGTGGCAATACGGTATCGCTGGTGGATTTTGTTTGCACGGCAATGGCGCTGTTACACGGTAATAAGTGCGACCAGTCTTCGTAGCCAGTATGCAATGCTTGCTCTATTAATAAGCCTCTAAAGCCGGTGCAATCAATAAAAAAGTCGCCATTAATATACTCGCCACTATTTAAAGTTAATGACTCTATATGGCCTGTTTTAGTGTTTTTTACTACTTTTTGTATTTTGCCTTCAATACGTTTTACACCTAACGGCTCTGAAAATTCACGTAAAAACTGCGCGTAACGCGTGGCATCCATATGGTAGGCATAGTTAATGGGGTTTTGCTGATTAAACGCAAATTTACCGGCTTTAGCCGCTTGCAGCTCGTAGCAGTAATCGCCAAATGGGTTGTTTATTCCAAGTGCTTTACCTTGCAGCCAAAAGTGATGAAATTCACCCGCCCAACATTCTTTGCCTGTTGCGCCAAATGAGTGAATATAATGCGTGTTTTCATCGCCCCAGTTTTCAAAGCTAATACCGAGTTTAAAACTGGCTTGAGTGGCTTTCATAAATGCTTGCTCGTTTATACCCAGCAATTTATGAAATGTACGAATAGGCGGAATTGTTGCTTCGCCAACGCCCACAGTGCCAATATCGTCAGATTCAACAAGGGTTATGTTTATATTGTTGCCAACTAATTTAGCAAGTGCTGCTGCAGCCATCCAACCTGCAGTGCCGCCCCCAGCAATTACTACGTTTTTAACAGCGTTTGTTTTAGTCATTATGTGGCTGCCCATTATTTGATAAAAGATGATTTAAAAGCGCGCGATTACTTGGCAGTCCATTTAAGTACTGCGCTATTTTTTCGCGGTTTTGCTGATAATAGTAATCCCCAGCACGTGGGTCGTTAAATGTATTTTGTGCAGATACAGTTTGCGTATTAAAGCCCATGCCATATAAAACGTATTGGTAACTGCTTGATGAAAACACTTCTTCGTTTTCAATAAAATCAAAGCGGCTAGGGGGTTGAAATTGCCAAAGTTTAAGTAAGTTTTGCAGGCGCTCGGGCGCGGTATTTAAATTACTAATATCTTGCCAATAAGGAGTGTCGTCGCGCTCGCTTAGCACATAATGAAGCTTTAAAAATTCAACAACGCGCTGCCAACGCGTGCTAAAACGATCATTAAAACGCGTTTCAAGCTGGCTCATGTGGGTGCGGTTTTGCGGGAGTTGTTCGCTTATCATGCTAATTGAAAGCTCAACCATGGCAAGTGCTGACGCTTCAAGTGGCTCTAAAAAGCCAGCTGACATACCCACGGCAACACAGTTTTTAATCCAAAATTTTTGCCTGTAGCCGGGGCTGAATTTTAATACGCGGTAGTTAAGTTGCTCAGCTTGTTGCTCACTGGTACTTTTAGCTATGTAGCTTTTTAGAGTGTTTTTTGCGCTTTCATCACTTTGATATTTACTACTAAATACATAACCTGTGCCACGGCGCGTTGGTAGGGCTATATCCCAAATCCAACCGTTACTTTGCGCAGTAGAAAGCGTTGCAGAGGCAATTGGTTGATTGGTGTGTGCATTAGGTATTTGCGCTGCAACAGCGCTGTTATTAAATAAAATATGATCTTGCGCTATAAACTCGCTATTAAAATGCTCACCAATTAAACGAGCGCGAGAGCCTGAGCAATCTATAAATAAATCACCTGTTATATCGCCATTATTATTTGTCTTTATTGCGGCAATATAGCCATGCTCGTCGTTAATAACCTCGGTTACATCGTCAGTAATATGTGTAACGTTTAGGTTTTTAACGCAGTGATTTTTTAAAAAATCAGCAAATTTACCCGCATCTAAATGATAACCATAGTTGGTGACTGCTGCGTATTCGGGTGTTTGTAATTGCTTTGGCGCAAGGGCTGCTTGGCATACAAAGCTTTGCATATTAACAATGTCGGCAAATTTTTGGTTAGGTGCAATGCGTTGCCAGCTGGCGTGTAAATTGGTTTGCTCATAGCCTTGTGGATTCATAAAAGGGTGATAGTAGTTTTCTCCCTCGCTGAGGTTGCGCCAATTTATAAATTTAGAACCTTGCTTAAACGACGCGTCGCACTGGGTTATAAAATCACTTTCTTTAATACCAATACGTTGCAGCGTGTTACGCATTGATGGCCACGTACCTTCGCCCACGCCCAATATAGGCACATTTGCCGACTCCACTAACGTTACACTAAGGTGCGGGTGTTCGGCGGCTAATAAACCTGCACTTAGCCAACCGGCAGTGCCACCACCTAAAACGACTATTTTTGTTATTGATTTGGTCATGAGTTAACACCCTAAAATTGATAACAATTAAACTAGCATTAATACTGTTTTAAATACAAAAAAGCCGCTAGTAAAAACTAACGGCTTTACTTTGTATTACCTTTAGAAGTTGTAACGCATACCAATATTGTAACGTGCGCCTAGCTGTTGTAGGTTCCACAATTGTACTGACGTACGGCCATGTTCGCGGCTGTTTTGCTCAGTTATGTTAAGGCCTTCAACAAAAAACGAAAGTTGCTCGCTGTAGTTGTACGCAACATTAAAGTCGATTTGATAATATTCTTCAGTAAAGCCTGGCTCATTTACATATCGAGCTGCGCTATTTAAAAACTTATCACGCCAGTTGTAAGCAATACGCGCTTGAAAATCATCGTTTTCGTACATTGCAATAAAGTTAGCTGTATCGCTTAAACCCACTAGTGCAAATTGTGTTGTAGTAGGGTCTGCGTTTACATCAAAGTCTATGTCGCCGTTAACTGTGGTGTAGTTTGCTTGCACACCAAAACCGCTTTCACCAAAAAAGTGCTGAAAGGCAATTTCAAAACCATCAATGGTGGCATTTTTATTGTTGGTAGGTACTTGTGCTGTAAATTCTAGTAATGGGTCATCGCTGTTAGCAATTACATCGTAAGCGGCTTCAAACTCTTCGTAGGTCATAGAGTCAAAATCAACGTTATTTTCTGTTGCGGCAACCATTTGAAATAAGTTTGAATCGGTTAGGGCAAGTCCGCGAGATTCTAGTTCAGCAATCGCAGCTTGTGCGCGAGGGCCTGCTGTTGCATCGCGTAATCCGTAGTAGTTTTGCGTCATTGGTGTCAAACCAATAAAGTTTTCGATGTCTTTAGTGTAATAACCTACCGACACATAACTTGTTTCTGCAAAGTACCACTCAGCCGATACATCAATATTGTCTGATTCAAGCGGCACTAAGCCAGGGTTACCCGTTGACGCTGTAGCCGGTGAAGAACCCGCTAAAAGAGTAGGGGCACCCGGTACACCAACAGTCGCTGCTGAACTTAAGTTGTCGTAAGTTGGGCGAGCAATTGTAGTGCTATAAGAAAAACGCGCTTTTACGTTTTCGATTACTTCAATGTCAAAGTCAAAGCTTGGTAAAAAGTGATCGTAGCTAGATTTAAGGGTGAAATCTTCTTTATCTGAGCCAAAACGAACATTAAAGTCGTTATTACCTTCCCACGCTACTGCGTTAGGTAAATCGATATTAGCCGTTGAGGTAATGTCGGTAGACTCT
>NZ_AUTN01000009.1:0-3826 GCF_000497955.1 Pseudoalteromonas sp. TAE56 | reverse complement strand
TTGGGTATATATTGGCTGACTACAAAACAAAAAACCCCGCAAAGGCGGGGTTTTTAACTACCTTACTGATTACTCAGTTACGATAGTTACGTATTTACGGTTTAAAGGACCTTTTTGTTCAAACTGAACTTTACCATCTGCTTTTGCGAAGATAGTGTGGTCTTTACCGATACCTACGTTAGTACCAGGGTGGAAACGAGTTCCACGCTGACGAACAATGATGCTACCCGCTAGAACTGATTCGCCACCAAAACGCTTAACACCTAGGCGTTTGCTTTCTGAATCGCGACCGTTACGAGTACTACCAGCTGCTTTTTTATGTGCCATTTCTAAGTACCTCTAATTAAGCGCTAATGCTAGTGATTTTAACTTCAGTGAACCATTGACGATGGCCCATTTGCTTACGAGAATGCTTACGGCGTCTAAATTTAACAACCTTAATCTTCTCACCGCGACCATGTGAAACAACCTCAGCTGTTATCTTGCCACCGTTTACGAACGGTACACCGATCTCGATTTTCTCACCATCAGCAACTAAAAGTACTGAATCAAATTCTACTGCCGCACCAGTTTCAACGTCTAATTTTTCAAGACGAATCGTTTGACCTTCAGTCACACGATGCTGTTTACCACCACTTTGGAAAACCGCGTACATAATTAACTCCGTCTGTGCACCCTCAAATCGGCGCAACTAAAATATTCTTCGATAGGGCGCGAAGTTTACGCTAACGCGAAATAACTAGCAAGCCTATTTTGTAATTAAAATGAATAAAAAGTAGCTGCTTTGAGAGCAATTCAATATTTACCCCATTTTATATTAATTGGCCCTTTTGCCAAGCGCTTTTTAACTCTTAGCCGAAATAAATTAATGTACTCAAATATGACCCTCACAGCTCAATATCTAAGCACACCATAAACTGTATATTGATTATCAATTAATCAGTTATCTTGGCTAATTCAGTCTAAATTAAGTACTTTAATAGTGTTTTTTCAATCAATCGTCACAAAATATCGAGCTAGTGCATTTTTTGTTGTACAATCTGCGCCGTTCACACATAAAAATTGGCTCGGAGATCAATGGATATAAAAGCTATCCAGGCGTTAATCGAAAGCGATATGAATGACGTCAATCAACTTATACATGCGCAAATGCGCTCAGATGTGGCGTTAGTTAATCAGCTTGGTTTATATATAGTTAGCAGTGGCGGCAAACGCGTTCGTCCAATGCTGGCTATTTTAGCAGCCAAAGCGCTCGGTTATCAGGGTAAAGATCACATAACACTTGCAACAATTGTTGAGTTTATCCATACAGCAACGCTATTGCATGATGATGTTGTAGATGAATCAAACTTACGACGTGGCACGCCTACAGCAAATGCTGAATTTGGTAATGCTGCTAGCGTATTGGTTGGTGACTTTATTTACACTCGCTCATTTCAGCTTATGGTTGGCCTTGGAAAAATGCAGATTATGCAAGTACTTGCCGATGCAACAAACATTATTGCTGAAGGTGAAGTATTGCAGCTAATGAACTGCAATGACCCAGATACGACTGAAGCCAGCTATATGCAGGTTATTTACTCTAAAACGGCTAAATTATTTGAAGCAGCTACAGGCCTTGCTGCCATTATCACAGAGCAAGACCAAGCGACACTTGATGCACTAAACCTATACGGTATGCATTTAGGTACTGCGTTTCAACTAGTAGATGACGTACTCGATTACAATGCAGATGCTGAGCAGCTAGGTAAAAACATTGGCGATGATTTAGCTGAAGGCAAACCAACCCTTCCGCTTATTTATGCTATGCAACATGGTAGCGAGCAGCAAACACTGCTTATTCGTGATGCAATAGAGCACAGTAATGGTATGGAGCATTTAGAAGAAATTTTAACTGCACTAAAACAAACTAATGCGCTTGAGTTTACAATGCAAAAAGCAGAGCTTGAGGCCGAAAAAGCCATTGCCTGTTTAGATTTTTTAGCTGAGTCTGACTATAAGCAAGCACTTATAAGTATTGCCCGTATTGCGGTTGACCGCGACCACTAGTTTTAACTAGTTACACAGTGTGACATTAATTCTGAGCAATAAAAAAGCCTGCAAATGCAGGCTTTTTTGTTGCTTAAACCGGCTATTACGCCATGAAATCAACACCTTCTTTGATGTCTTTTTTCAGAGTTTCAAGCATGTCATTTTTTGCTTTTGTTTCAAATGCGCTTAGTTCGCCGTAAGAAAGAATTTCTTCTACGCCGTTTTTACCTAAACGTACTGGATGTGCAAAGTACTCTGCATCGCCATTTTCAACAGCAACGTAAGCGTAATCTACAACTTCTTCACCTTGTAGGCCTTTAACTAAAGACATACAAAAACGAGCTGCAGCAGCACCCATAGATAGCGTAGCTGAACCACCGCCTGCTTTAGCATTTACAACTTCAGTACCCGCATTTTGGATACGTGGAGTAAGTGCAGCAACTTCTTCATCAGTGAAAGAAACACCTTCAACTTGAGAAAGTAGAGGCAGAATCGTTGTGCCTGAGTGACCACCAATTACTGGTACTTTTACAGTTGCTACGTCTACGCCTTTAAGTTCAGCAACAAATGCTTCTGAACGAATAACGTCAAGCGTAGTAATACCGAATACGCGTTTAGCGTCGTAAGTACCTGCTTTTTTGAATACTTCAGCAACAATTGGAACTGTGCCATTTACTGGGTTAGTAATAATACCTACTAACGCTTTAGGACAGCTGGCAACAATGCCTTCTGCTAAAGTTTTGATGATGCCAGCATTTACATTGAATAAATCAGCACGATCCATACCTGGTTTACGTGGCATACCCGCTGGGATAAGAACGATGTCAGAACCTTCAAGCGCTTTATTTAAATCGTCTGCGCCAAAGCCTGCAACTTTAACATCTGTTGGGATGTGAGAAAGGTCAACCGCAACACCTGGTACTACTGGTGCAACATCATAAAGTGATAATTCAGAGCCAGCTGGTAAGCCTGTTTTTAATAATAAAGACAACGCTTGGCCGATACCGCCTGCAGCACCTAATACAGCAACTTTCATTGGAATTCTCCGTAATTTGAGGTAGGAAACATTTGTGGCTCTTAAGATAATGAAATTAGCGACTAAAAACAAATTTATCCTGTCTATTTCAAGTATATTTTCGACCATAGTCGTAAACTTATGTGATTTAACGCATCAAACTGGCAAGTTAACTAAACAACTGCTGCATAATTATTCATTTTTGTGTAGAATTTGCGGCATAAATAACAAAAACGAATAAAGACTATGCAACCACAAGATAAACAAGAAGCACTGGTAAAAGCATTTAAATCACTATTAAAAGAAGAAAATTTTGGTTCTCAAGGCGAAATAGTTGATGCGTTAAAAGATCAAGGTTTTGACAATATAAGCCAAAGTAAAGTATCACGCATGTTAAGTAAATTTGGCGCTGTACGCACACGCAATGCCAAACAAGAAATGGTTTACTGCTTACCTGCTGAAATGGGTGTACCTACGGCTAAAAGCCCATTACGCCAATTAGTAATCGACATTATGCACAACGAAATGATGATCATCATTCGTACCAGCCCAGGTGCTGCTCAGCTTATTGCACGTTTATTAGATTCATTAGGTAAAGCAGATGGCGTACTAGGAACTATTGCCGGCGATGACACTATTTTTATCGCTCCTGCTAAAATATCTGAAATAGATGTAACACTTGAACGCGTTCGCATTTTATTTGATACGGTTTAATAGCAAATTAAATTTGTTTTAAAAACCCTATTGAAGGTGCAAAGAAAGCAGAGCCCATATCGGCTT
>NZ_AUTN01000008.1:0-5196 GCF_000497955.1 Pseudoalteromonas sp. TAE56 | reverse complement strand
CAGCCGTATTTTTTATCATTTTAATGATAATGCTCGCTTTAATAATAATTCCGCTCGTCAGCCTAATTAAACGCAAGGAAGTTAAATAATGTCATCTGCACAAAGGCAAAAAATAAAACCAACTTGGCTTGGAAAAAGTTTGGCTGGTTGTTTTTTAGGGCTCGCACTAGCGTTTATTCTCGTTGCTTTTTTTGCATGGTACGGAGCGGGAGGCATAGATGCGCCTGATAAAGTGCAATTTAATATGTGGATAATCCCTCTTTTATGGTTAACCATTTTTAGCTTCACATACCTGTTTAGCTCGGCAAAAAATGCCTGGCTGACGCTTGGGGGCTTAAATATAACGCTATATAGTTTATTTATAATTTTAAGGACTTGGCTATGAGAGTTAGAGCCGATATTTTGCGCACCTATCAAGGTGTGCATACATGGACAGGAATAATCGCAGGCTTAGTCCTTTTCATAGGGTTTTATGCTGGTAGTTTAACCATGTTTAAGCACGAATTAGCACAGTGGGCAAAACCCGTCAGTGCACCAGTGACTAAACCATACACTAACAATTACCAAACATTAGTTGACCAAGCAATAGTTAAGTACCCTGAGCAAATGGGCAATGGCTTTTCCCTCGATTTACTAACAAATCAAGCACCGCTCTCTTGGTACAGCCAAGGAAAAGAGCGCGGTATGGCACTTAATAACCAATTACAGGCGCTACATATAAACCAGCAAAATAATCTGGTTATACAGCAACAAAGTGAGAATAAACTTGCAGATTTAATAGATTATTTGCATCGAACTGCAGGTTTTGCAGGCGAGATTGGTCACGACCAATCAGGGGTGTATATACTCGGTATAGCATCTGCGCTGTACTTTTTAGCATTGGTGTCTGGCGTAATTATTTTACTACCTACGCTTGTAAAAACGTTTTTTGCAATACGAAAAGAAAAAGGTGCTAGTCGTTTTTGGCTCGACAGCCATAATTTAGTTGGGATCGCCAGCCTGCCTTTTCATTTAATTATAGCGTTTACTGTTGTTGTGTTTGCATTTCATGACCTAATTTATGATGGTCTATCAGCATTTTATGACGATAAATCCTTTTTTCAACGCCCTGCCCCAGCAGCACATAATTATCATATTGCAAATTTACCAAGTATAGATAAACAGATCCTAGCGGCAAAAAACTACGCTACAGGTTATGAGCCAATTCATATTGCGTTTAATCGTTTAAACACAAACAGTCCAACAGCAACATTAAAAATGAGTAATAGCAGCGCTGTCGTTCGCGGACCTGATACTGACTACTTATTTTTACATCCTTATACATTAGAAGTACTTAACTCAAGCTATCCGCAAGGAGATGAGGGTATTTGGGGTAATATAGTAGGAAGTTTCTTTTCACTTCACTTTGGTACTTATGGAGGTGAATGGGGGCGTTGGGGGTATTTTATTATGGGAC
This sequence comes from Pseudoalteromonas sp. TAE56, assembly GCF_000497955.1. Lineage (NCBI taxonomy): Bacteria > Pseudomonadati > Pseudomonadota > Gammaproteobacteria > Alteromonadales > Pseudoalteromonadaceae > Pseudoalteromonas > Pseudoalteromonas sp. TAE56. The sequence goes on along the minus strand of NZ_AUTN01000008.1, from coordinate 3,740 downwards.
TGCTTGGCGCATTCTTATTTTATTCTGGTAACTTATTGTGGTTAGACAAACGCTTTAAAAAAGATCCAAACAAACGAAGCACACGATTTATGGCAAATTTAACAATTGGTGTGTGTGTAGGTTCAATAATTGCCGTGGTTGCCACGTTATTGCAAGCTAAATGGACAAACCTATATATAGAGAACGCAAATTACAGTTACCTTTATAGTTACTATTTGGTATTTTTTGTTTTTGTTGCTTATACCTTTTTTAAAGGAACTCACCACGCTAGCTATTGGGGCTTAATCGGCATTGCATTTTTATCTGCTGGTATGGGAGTTTCAACACTTGTACAGGCTTTATTAGCTGATGATTTTTTTAAATATTATCAAAGCGGTATTGTTGATATTAGCGCTGCAGTATTTGCGTTAATATTTTATTATTGTGCAAAAAAAGTTAGATACAAATCAGCAAGCTATGCCGTTATGCCTGCATAGTTGCCACAAACTTAATGAGGCGTATAGCACGCCTCATTAATCGAGTTACATATAAATATAATTTAGCTTAGTGTTTTTGCTGGCTCTGTAACAGACTTTTCTCGCGTTACAAAGTAGCAAATTAGCGAGCCCACGGTTACCAGTACAACTCCTTGCCAAAACGAAGCGCTCAGCGTAATAGATAAATACAGCGCTGAAATAATAGTAGAAAACACCGGTGTAAAGTACGAAAGTGTGCCAAGCAGCATTAAGTTACCGCCAATAATACCTTGGTTCCACAGTGCATACCCGCTCCCTACCACTACTCCTGCTAATAGCAATGTTATGCTTGAGCTGAGTGAAAACGTTAATGGTGCTTCATTACTAAAAGCATATTGCGCCCATAAACTCATTGCCGTAACAGTAAAGAATAACGTAATGGCATTTTTGCCATTACTCAGCTTCTGCGTAACTACGCAATAAATAGCCCATATAAACGCTGCAGTTAATGCCATTAAATAAGTAGCAGGATTATCAGCAAAGTTAGCTACAAGCGTATCGAGTGACATTTCTTGATCGCCCGTAATACACCAAGCAACGCCTAAAAAAGCAATAATCATGCTTGGGTACACCCAATAACTTACTTTTTTGCGACCAATAATAATAGAGAGCAATATAGTAAGCGTGGGCCATAAATAATTAATAACCGCCATTTCCATTGCCTGATGGCGGCTATTTGCCATACCAATAGAAAGCGCCAAGCAAATTTCGTACGATACAAATAATAAAGTACCTACTACCAGGTAGCGTCTTGAAAACCCACTAAACTTAGGCACTCCCATAACCAAAATTAAAAATATCGCACTGACAGAGTACATAGCCGCAGCACCACCAATGGGGCTAAACAACTCAGAAATATCCCGTAGTAATGCCACTAAGCAACTCCACAGTAATATTGCAGCAACTCCATAAAGCGTGTATTTATTTTTGCTTAAAAACTCCATTTGCCAATCCAAAAGTACTACTCGTAAATTTGAAACTAAACTAACAGTAATTATTTAATTAAACAATTAGGGTCTGTTGATCTTTCAAGGTTAAATTTGCAGCAGTCTGTTTGGTATTTAGGCAAGGCAGAGCCTATATAGTGTGGTTATTCCCCATAAATGGGCGATAACGTAGCATTAATGCCAAACAGGCGCTGCCCAAAGGGTTCTTCCTAGGGACTACTTACTCTTTGTTGCTCGGTTTTTACTTAGCCCACTAGGTTACAAATCTCGCGCCGCGATTAAATAGCCCATAGTTTGAACAAATTTTAATCCGCAAAGATCAACAGACCCTAAAGTTTATAGCTTAAACCTCTTCCCCTGTTTTTTTCATTCACACTTTTTAGTAATTGACCTTTTGGTCAGTAAAGCTACAATCAATCAATACGTTAAACACGCAAACTCAACAATGACCACACAAATAAAACCAAATAAAAAAGAAGTAACACGCGAAAAAAACCAAAAACTAATTTTAGATGCCGCCGAGCAATTGTTTTCGCAATTAGGTTACGACGGAGCAAGTATGAGCATGGTTGCTAAAGAAGCGCAGGTGCCAAAAGCTAATATTTTGTATTACTTTAAAAGTAAGGATGGTCTGTACGAGTCTGTGATCGACCGCATAATAGCTAATTGGAACTTAGGGCTAGATAACGTCACAATTAACGACGATCCAGCTACCGTGCTTTATAACTATATTAAAAGTAAAGTAATACTCGCCGTAAATCAGCCAATGCAATCTCGCTTATTTGCCAGCGAAATACTGCGCGGTGCCCCTTATTTACAAAACTACTTTAGAACCAATACCCGCCCTTGGGTTAAGCAAAAAGTTGATGTACTTCAAGCGTGGATGGACGCAGATAAAATGGATAAGGTTGACCCCTACCATTTGCTCTTTACTATTTGGTCTACCACGCAGTATTACGCCGACTTTCAGGCTGAGGTTTTACTCGTAATGAACAAATTAGAGTACGACAAAACCGATGTGGCACAAATTACGCAATCAATTGCCCACATAATTTTAAAAGGTATTGGTCTTAAAATACCTGAGCAAAGTGAGACTTAACCCATGACACCCTTTACTACACCCGATTTATTTGACGATCATCGCGATAGCGTACAAGTAGCCGACAGTGGCCTTTATCACTTTGGTAAAAAAACCACGTTTTACGGTCAAGTCGTTACCGTTACCTGCCCAGAAGACAACTCATTTGCTGCCGATATATTGCATGAAAATGGTGAAGGTAAAGTATTAGTTATAAACGGGTTTGCGAGCAAACGCTTTGCGTTTATTGGCGATATTATGGCTGAGCGTGCCCTAAATAATGGCTGGGAAGGGGTAATAATAAATGGCTGTTGCCGAGATATAGAAATACTCGCCACTATGGACTTACCGGTTATGGCGCTAGGCTCTACACCGCGTAGTACCTTAAAGCGCGGCTTTGGCGACAAAAACCGAACTATTACCATGCTTAGCACTACTATTGAACCTAACGATTGGGTTTACGCCGATATTAACGGTTTAATCATCAGTAAAACGTCCCTTATTTAGCGCTCACAACCATATAAATAAAGACCAATTTGGTGCACCTGCGCACCAAATTGGTTTGTTTTAGCTCATTTTAATACCACTATTTTTACAGCCCATATTTACTAACCTCATACAACTCGCCAAACCCTGACCAATTGGACAGGATTTTAATTTATGGCATTCCTCTTGCTTGGGTTTTAAACAATATAATAAGCTAACCGATTAAAAAGCGGATCAGGCTCTGTAAAATAAAAACAAGATGTTACGCAGTGAGCTGAAAAATAATAAAAATTAATCCGTCTTTTTAATCACTCTAAATCTGAACTGCTTGGTCAGATTTTTTATAACGAGTGGTGATATGAGTACCAAAAATAATAATACGACCGGTATTTTTTGTGACCATGGTCCTAAGGCATGGCAAACACATTACCAAGGCACGCTTATTAATAAGCGTCTTGCAATTAAAGATGTATTTGCAATCAAAGGCGAGCGCAACAGCGCAGGTAACCCTAGCTGGTTTAAAGCAGCAAAACCGGCCCAGCAAACAGCAAGTGCCGTAAATATGTTAATGGACGAGGGTTGTAGCTTTACAGGCTTTACCCATACCGATGAGCTTGCTTACAGCTTAGAGGGTAATAATATACATTATGGCGCTGCGCAAAATCCTAAATTAAAAAAGCATGCTTGCGGTGGTTCGAGTATGGGTTCGGCAGC
>NZ_AUTN01000007.1:0-5390 GCF_000497955.1 Pseudoalteromonas sp. TAE56 | reverse complement strand
GTGGCGTTTTATTACCGCCTACCAAATAAGGCCATTCGTGAATATCTAAACCAATGCCGTGGCCTGTACGGTGCGGGCAACCAGGTGTTTGATAATCAGGGCCTAAACCTTGCTCAGCTAAGTAGCTGCGCGCAGCTGTATCTACGTCTTCACATGGCACGCCAATTTTTGCTGCATTGAAAGCTGCAATTTGTGCTGCTTTTTCATTATTCCAAAATTGACGTTGGCGATCAGTTGCTTCACCAAACACATAAGTGCGGGTAATATCAGATAAGTAATCATGTACTTTACAGCCAGTATCAATAAGTACCATGTCGCCTTTTTTGAGGATTTGCGGATCTTTTACCCCATGCGGAAATGACGTTGCAAGCCCAAATAACACGATACAAAAGTAGTTACCCGGCGCGCCTACTTTTTGATGCGCTAGCTTTATAAACTCTTCAACTTCAGTGGTACTAATACCCTCGTGCAGCATGCTTGCCGTAGCTTGGTGAACCACTAAGGTCATATCCATAGCGCGTTGCATTAATGCCAGCTCATTGGCTGATTTATGCATTCTACAATGTGCTGTAACAGGTTGAGCATTCACTAAATTTAAGCCCGTTTGCGCTTTATTAATACCATCAAAAATAAAGAACTGCGCGCTTTCGTCAATACCAATAGTGCCATTAGCCGCAATACCCATTTCCGTTAATATATTAACAAATAACTGATATGGGTTTTGATGCTCTTGCCAACCACGGATTGGCCCGTCAATTACTTTAAAACCATTGAGTGAGCCAATTTCAAAATAAGGAGCTATGTATTGCACTTCACCTTTAGCAGGCAAAATTGCGCCAACTAAACGCTCACTTGCATACCAACGCATACCGGTAAAATAGGCGAGGTTAGTACCTGCATTTAAATAAATGGCATCAATGCCATTGTTTTGCATATACGTTTGCGCTTTGGCTATACGAGATAAATATTCTGCCGGTTGAATAGGGGTTAAATCGCTGGTCATATTGCTTAAGCTAGCGAGTGCTTGTTCTTTGGTTTGGGTGCCAATACCAATTGTGGTCATAATGATCTCCTCTTTTATGCGGCTATTGTGCTTGTGCGGCAGGTTAACTGCAAGTTGCTTGCGGTAAAACTTTGTAATCTGAGCATGTATTTAATAAAGCCAATGCGCTATATTAATCTAAGTGCTAGGCAGTTTGATTGCTGCGTATGTTGTTAGTAAACTATAAAAATAAAAACAAAGGTGGGTGTATGGCTCTGTTGTGGTTGGGGGTTTTATTTATAATAATTGGCACTTTGCCATTTGTACGCTGGTTAAAATGTAAAGTAAGTAAACGCCACTGGCGGGTTTGTGTGGTAGAACAAATAACTGCCGTGGCAAATAATCAAATAACAGCACCCGAAATGTTGCATCAGCCAACTATGCTAGTGAGTTTTCGTTTTGATGGGCAGGTGCACAGTGTATTAGTGGAATATCGTGAAAAAATGTTTACCCGTTTTAAACAAGGTAAAACCTGCACACTGTTAGTTGACAAAAATAACCCGCAGCAGGTTTATAATAACGCAATACTTTGGCAAAGCTACGGATTAGTATGGTTATTAGCCGGTATTAGTTTATGTGCTTTTAGTTATTTTAGTTTGATTTAGCTTGATTTAAATCCCCTCGTTATCCCTTAATAGCGTTTAAGTGCAGCGCTTTTGAGGGAGCTTATCATGCGTTTTATTACTCTGTTTACTCTTCTTTTATTTCATCCTAACCCTCGTTTTACAGCTACCAGATTAATTTTACAGTTGCGCAGATAATCAAAAAACTCGTCATTAGTTTAATTATTGCGCGGTGGTTTTTCACGCTGAAATGTAAGTAAGTGGGCTCATTGTTTCCTCTGTGTTTTTGTTATGTTTACTTTGTGTTTTCCTTTTTTAATCAATGGTTTGTGACCCCTGTAAAATCTTATACTATCGCTGTTTGCTATATTGAATAACCCTCAGTGGTTGGATAAAATCCTTTTCAAATTGGTTATTACTGATCACAGCTCATTTACTACGAGTTATCGTAGCTGATCATTATTAGCGCCAAAATAGTTAGCTTAAAGTTAACGGCTTTATGCCTTTAATTTTTACTGACACAAAGTTAACTAAAAACTCCATCTTTAAAAGTAACTAATTTCGTATTTGTAGCTAGCAACCAGCACTGCTTAGCTAAATTACGGCTGCATTTTAATTAAATAGCGCTGCAAATACATTTAATGTAACCCCACAACGACTATGGTAAACATGAAATATAACAAACGAATTAAACCCTCTTTATCACTACTTTCAATATTATGCGCAGCTACAATGAGTGTTCACGCAGCAGAGCGCCCCGCTGGTTTATCGGATGAAGATATTGCATACGTTAAACAGTTAATTAATAATGAAATGCAAGCGCAGGATGAGGCTAAAGCTAAGCAAGAATTGGATAATGGGTTTGAATTTAATGGGTATTTTCGCTCAGGTACAAACACCATTATAGGGAGTGGCAGTAAAAATAATGGCTCTTGTTATTCACTAAACTACCCTAAAAATGATGGGGGTTTATTATCGCTTAGGTAACGAATGCAGAGACTACAGCGAGTTTCAGCTGACTAAAAAACAGCAGCTAAATGGGGTTAATTTTAAAGCCGTATTTATGATGGACTTTGCCGGGGATTCAAGAGATCCAACCGCAATGGAGGAGTGGTCTAGACGCTCAAGGCAGCTTTATGTAGAAACAGACAACTTACTCGATAATGGTACGCTATGGATTGGCCGCAGATATTATTACGATAAGGCAGTTGGTAGCGTACATATATTAGATTACAAACATATGCAAAGCTCGGGTAACGGCGTGGGTGTGTCCGACATTACGGTAAATGAAACCGATAAGCTGCATCTTGCTGCCATCACTTATGGTGGCGAGGGCGAACTTACAGGTAACAAAGCCACTGCAGATACTAACTATCAAAACTTTATGGCCGACGTACGCTATGAAATGGATGTAGGCGATGCGGGTAAAGTGGTATTTGCACTGCAAAACTTATTTGTAAATGATGCAATTGATGAAGCAGGGCTTACCGATGGCAGAACGTTTACAGTGCAATGGCAAAAGCAGTTAGGCAATGTTGATCAAAAAACAGTGATTCAATATGGTACCGGCGCCATGGCGCAAAACCCAGGCGCTGCCGGTACTGATGGCGGAAGCTTTGATTATGCCGCAGATAGCAGCTCAAGTGGCTTTCGTATTTTTAATAATGGCTTAATTGATATTACCGAAAAATTTAAACTAGATTACATGGTAATGTACGAAAAATCATCTGATTACCACACCCTAAAAAGTGTTGGTGTGCGCCCGCATTATTCAATATCGCCACATTGGAGTGTGCTTGGTGAATTGGGTTATAACGCTTATCAAACCAAAACAAACGGCATTGAAAATGATGAGCAAACACTTATGAAATATGCGCTAGCATTACAAGCAACAGCCGACTCTACCGAATATTGGTCGCGTCCATCATTACGCTTTTATCTAAGTAACTTTGATTGGAACAAGGCTGCTGGGCAAGAATCTGGGTTAAGTGTTGCAGGCAAAGAGGGCGACGAAAGTGCCTTAGTTGCAGGCGCTCAGGTTGAAATTTGGTTTTAATACGCAGTATTAATGCGCCATAAAAAATACAATAAAATAAGTTTCGTAGGCGTATTTAGTGCCTACGAAACGTTAATTAACCTCGCTATAAAATTAATCTAAACCACCACTTAATGGTTTTTCTTGGCAATGTTTGCTGGTGGTACGCCATAGGCTTGTTTAAATAATCGGCTAAAATGGCTAGGGCAATTAAAACCCAGCTCATAACACGCTTGGCTAACCGTGCGCCCCTGTAACAATTTACTATAGGCTTTTTTAAGCCTAAGTTGCTGTTGCCACAGTGATGGGCTCGTACCAAACGCCAACTTAAATTGTTGATAAAACTTGCTGCGACTCATACAGGCAATTTTACACAGCCTCTCTATATCCAATGCTTCATTTAAGTGCTCTTCTATGTATTGCAACGCATTATTTACCGGTGTTTTAAGCTGCGGATTATTGCCGTTTTTTAGCAATAAATCTCGACTTTGCTGCTGTAGCAAACGGGTAATAAGCTCGTTTAACGATAAGTCGATTAAATAACCTCGCTGCTCGTCGGGCTCACTAAATAAATGCACCATACGCGCTAAAAGTTGTTGGGTTTGGATATTGTGCTGGCTATGTACCAGCTGTGGTGTATAGGCAAATAAGTCATCGCTGGCAAAGCGTTGCTCAATATTGAGTGCATTAGCCACCTGCGTTATTTTGTCTGTGCTTATTTCAATAGCAAGGCAGGTAGTAGGCGCGTTTAAAGATGCTTGTTCAAAGTCAATTAATACCCCTTGCTCTGGTGCTAATACAAAGGATTCGTGAGGTAAAAATGCCTTATGATATTGGCAGCTCTCTACATGCATTACCTTTTTACCACTAAGCATGGCGCAAAAAAGTAATTCTTTTGAATGCAAAGCTACTTTTTGCGCATTTTCATAAGTATCGTAAATACTTAGCTCGCTATTATCGGCAGCAAAGGTCACTTTATTTTCAATTAGCACCTTTAATTGCTGGCGTTGCTTATTTAATTGCGGAGTATGCATTTTAATCCCTTTTAAATCTGGACTCATAGACAACTTTTGTGGACAGCAATACATGCTTTTAAGTGTTTGATAGTCTAATGTCAATCAATGCTGATTAATTATAAAACAGCACTTGATTAAATATAAAGCAAAAAGACTTATTTAATAGCTCGACTTTTAGCTAATAACAACAAGAGAGTGTCACTATGATTTATGCAAATCCAGGCGAAAAAGATGCACTAATTACCTTTAAAGCGCAATACGAAAACTACATTGGTGGAGAATGGGTAAAGCCAGTAAACGGCCAGTACTTTGAAAATATTAGCCCTGTAAACGGCAAAGTGTTTTGCAAAGTAGCGCGCTCCGACAAAGACGACATTGAACTTGCGCTCGACAAAGCCCATGCAGTAAAAGCGCAGTGGGGCACCACATCGGTTACCGATCGTAGTAACGTATTACTAAAAATAGCCGACCGTATTGAACAAAATTTAGAGTTACTTGCGGTTGCCGAAACGTGGGACAACGGCAAAGCAATTCGCGAAACACTCGCGGCCGATATTCCACTAGCCGCCGATCACTTTCGTTATTTTGCAGGTTGCCTGCGCTCACAAGAGGGCGGTATTAGTGAAATTGATGAAACTACCGTTGCCTATCATTTTAATGAACCGTTAGGTGTAGTTGGGCAAATAATTCCGTGGAACTTCCCTATACTAATGGCAGCGTGGAAGCTAGCCCCA
>NZ_AUTN01000006.1:0-2308 GCF_000497955.1 Pseudoalteromonas sp. TAE56 | reverse complement strand
CAGCCAATACAGCCCCAGGAAAACCTGCTTTTACATCGCGTTCAATTAATGTGTCTACTTCAGTAAAATCTATATGCTTTTTTGGTTCATCACTTAAAGTAGGAAATGCAAAACGCAGTGTTAAGCTTGCGCCAGCAGGGAGAATATTTTCAACTTTAAAGGTATTAACACCGTTGTGAGTATTTTTTGCCAAACTGTAATTGTATAGAGTGTTGGCGCTCAGTTGGCTAACGTCGAGCTTTTGATTATTAATGTAAATATCGGCGCTTTGTGCGTTGTGGTTTTGTATTAATAATTGCCCGCGCCCTTTGTAAGCTTTAAACGTTCCTCGGTTATTTACATAAAACCGGCTACTCGGATTTACTTCAGGAAACGTTACAACCACTTGTGCATTAGGCAGCTCTACAAGTTGGCTTTTTGTAAGTGGTAGCACCGAGCTAATAGGCACAGGTGGTGTACTACAACCCACAATAATAAAGCTTAACGCCGCTATAAATGCATTTTTTATATAACTACACCTTTTATTTTTTAAAGCAATAAACATGCTTAGCCCTTATTTATATAACAAGTAAGGCGCTCTTTGCGCTTTAAATTGCACAAGCCCCGCCTGCCAACTTTGTTTTATTTGCGCTTCTGATTGCCCTGCTTCAATAGCTAAGCGCAATTTATTAGTACCCGCTAGTTTATCCATAAAGTCAGCGCGCTCAAAAAACGAGATGTTGTTTTTACTAAGATCCGTGTACGCATTTATTAAGTAAGTTAAATTTAAACCTGTAATATTTGCTTGTCTTAAATCGAGCCCTTGCACGGTTTGGTTTTTAAATTTAGGGTTTAAAGCAGCGCCTTTAATTGCGCGCGGTGTAAAACTAAAATCGCCCAATGTAATTGGCGAGTAACCAATTACCTGAAACGCAAAGTCGGTGCCTCTACCAATACTGATAGGCGTTGCTTCAAAAAAGCAAAGCGACGGATAAAGTGCAATGGCCTGATCGTTAGGTAAATTAGGGCTAGGTTTTACAGGCAAACTATAAGCACTTTTGCGAGTGTAATGATCGACAGGGATCACAGTTAATTTTAAATCGGGCGCTTTATTGATCCAGCCCTCACCCTTGATCATTTTGGCAAGTTCGCCAACAGTCATGCCGTGTAATACAGGAATTGGGTGCATGCCTACAAACGATTTAAATTCTGGCTCTAATCTTGGTCCATCAACGTAGGCAATATTTGGGTTGGGTCTGTCGAGTACTAAAAATTCTATCCTCTGCTCTGCAGCAGCTTCCATCATGTAGTGCATAGAGCTTATGTAGGTATAAAAGCGCACTCCCACATCTTGAATGTCAAAAATAATGACATCAACATCGGCTAAAGCAGCTTGGCTTGGTTTTTTATTTTTACCATAAATAGAAATAAGCGGAATACCGGTTTTGCTATCAACGGCATTTTTTACATGCGCGCCTGCATCGTGATCGCCGCGAAAGCCATGCTCAGGTGCAAAAATTTTAGTTATATTAATATTTTTAGTCAGCAGAGCATCTACTAAGTGAGTTTGCCCTATAATTGATGTTTGATTGACTACTAGCCCTACACGTTTATTTTTTAATTGCGGTAAATATTTAGCGTATTGCTGCGCACCTACCACAAGAGAGTTATTAGCTTCGTTGGCTTGCACGCTTGGAATAAAAATAGCGCTAAAAATAAAAAATAACGTAATAAATAGGGTTTTAAACATACTGCAATATCCTTTTAAACAAGGCGTTTAAAATAACATAGGTAACATTAAAGAGCAGCTTTAGAAAAGGTTAAGTGGGCTTAGATATTGTGATTAGAAGCTGGCGCTTCTCACGCTAGCAAGCTCAGCGTCTACAACGGATAAATAAACTCAGGGTGTGGATTTAAGGATTAGAGCTGGTTTTACTTGAAAATACCACCTCTCATTTTAAGCTTAAAGACCGTATTTAACCTTCTTAGAGCTAAACGCTTCTAGTTATTTAATTTCTTGGTCAATGAACTACTTAAAGATCTATTACACAAAGAGAAGCGAAAGAGAAGTAAATGAGAAGACATAAGCCCAAGTTTATTAGTTTAGCTTAGCTTTATTACTACCTCTAAAAGCGCAGCGCCTCTTAACCTCTTTGTGAATAAATTACTTATTTCTGGCGTTGCCAACAAATAAAATCTTATAAATTATATTTTGAGGGGGAATAGAAGCTGTCGCTTCCCACGCGAGCAAGCTCAGCGTCTACAGGTTATCAATCTACATTTCACTTTATTTCGGGCACAAAAAAACCGACTTAATGTCGGCTTGTTT
>NZ_AUTN01000005.1:0-15628 GCF_000497955.1 Pseudoalteromonas sp. TAE56 | reverse complement strand
GCGGGTAGCCATTTTGTGCAAAATTACTGGTTTATTAGTTTAATAGCCATCACAGCAATCGCTATTGGTATTAAGCATGCACTTAAACAGCCAAAAATACGTTTTTGGTGGGATGACCGAGTGTTACATATGCCAGGCATAGGTAAAGTGGCTCGTGGTATTAACACCGCACGTTTTGCGCGTACTTTAAGTATTTTATCATCAAGTTCAGTGCCACTGCTTGAGGGAATGCGTATATCGGGTGGCGTACTCATTAACGAAAAGATTAAAAAAGCGGTTGCTGATGCATCCGATAGAGTGAGTGAGGGTGCAAGCTTAAGAGCTGCACTTCAGCAAACTAAGTTGTTTCCACCAATGATGCTGCATATGATAGCAAGTGGTGAAAAATCAGGTGAACTAGAGCAAATGTTAGAGCGTGCTGCAAATAACCAAGATCGCGAATTTGAGAGCATGGTTAATGTATCGCTTAAACTACTAGAGCCTGCGATGATCGCCTCAATGGCGGTTATTGTATTATTTATAGTAATGGCAATATTACAGCCAATAATGGCTATGAATAAAGCTGTTGGACTTTAAGTTAAAATAATTTTTAAATATATTAATGGTTTTACCTAAACCATTTTTACTTAGTGTTTTTAGAATAATGAGGTAATTACGTGAATAAACAATCAGGTTTTTCTTTACTAGAAGTAATGGTGGTACTGGTTATCATCGGAATGATTATGTCAATTGTTGCACCTAACATTATGGGCCAGCAAGAAGAGGCCGCTATCGATAAAGCGCATCTAGATATTCAGCAATTAGAAGATGCAATGAGCTTATACAAGCTTAAAAATAAGAGCTACCCAAGCACAGAGCAAGGTCTTGAAGCGCTAGTAACTCAAACAAGTATTGAACCGGTTCCAAAGCGTTTCCCTGACGGTGGTTTTATTAATGAACTACCAGAGGATCCATGGGGCAATCTATATCAACTAATTAGCCCAGGTGAAATTGGCAAGTTTGATATTTTTTCTATGGGCCCAGATGGAGAAGTAGGTACTGATGACGATATCGGTAACTGGGACGAAGAAAAACAATAATGCTCAAGTACATCGTTTTGTATGAACATGTTATTGCTAGAGGCTTGCTATGAAAGCAAGCCTTAAGCAGTGTCATACAAAAAGCAGCGGCTTTAGTTTAATAGAAATTTTAGTGGTACTAGTGATCATCGCTTTTGCCACCAAAATGGTGGTATACAGCTTAGAAGGCGGTGCGGAGGAAGAATTAGATACTCAAGCACTCAGGCTGCATACCACCATTAATATGGCATCTGAATTTGCTATTTTAAACCAAGTTGAATTGGGGTTGTTAGTTGAAGACAACACGCTAGAGTATTTAGTTTTCGATGGTGAAAAGTGGATTACCTTTGACCGTGAAGATCTTTTTAAACCAATCGAGTTAGATGAAAGATTAAAGCTTACTCTTAATTTAGAAGATTTAGCGTGGGCGCAAGATAATCTCTTAGAGCAATCTAACTGGCGCGAGCTTATGAGTGGTGGCGATGAAGACAGTTTACTTGAGCTCAAAAAGCTGAAAATCCCACAAGTACTTATTTTGTCATCAGGTGAGGTAAGTGCGTTTCAGCTTATATTAGAGTTAAAAGATCAAAGTGAGCCTGTGTATTACATTGAAGGTGAATTTACAGCACCCATTAACTTTCGCCGAGAGCCAGAATAATGAAGCATACTAAAGGGTTTACCTTATTAGAAGTGCTTGTCGCATTAAGTATTTGCGCCATGGCGGGCATAGCGGCAATGCAAGCAACAAGCGAGCATATACATCACTTAACCACTATTGAAGAACAAACCTACGCATCGTGGGTCGCCGAAAACGTTATTATTGAACAACGTACTAAAGGTGAGCAATGGCAAGGTAAAAATAACCTTAAAGGCAGCGAAGTAATGGGCGGCGTTGAATGGTTTTGGCAACAAGAAGTAACCGCTACCGCTGATAAGAGCTTTGTTAAGCTAACAATCAATGTTTTTACGGATGAAAAGTATGAGCATTCGGCATATGAGTTATCAACGTATCTCAATAAAGGCAAAAAGTAAGTGAAGCAGCGCGGGTTTACATTACTCGAAGTTATGGTTGCACTGGGTATTTTAGCTTTTGTTATTATTGCTACTCATCAAATACTAGAGACGACAACAAGAGCAAAAGATGCCTCAGATGAAAAAATTACTGAGCTAAATGGATTGCAAACAACATTTAGGTTGATGGATCAAGATTTTAGCCAAATGACCAAACGCGCAGTTCGCAATGAGTCGGGCGATGTTCAAGAGCAATACTTATTGGCTGGTCGTTATGTTTTAGAAAGCCAGTACGATGGTATTGCGTTTGTACGAGATGGTTGGATAAATCCAATAAATTTATTACCACGCTCTGAGCTACAAGCCGTCGGTTATAGAGTGATAGACGATAACCTTGAGCGTGTTTATCGGGTTTATGTTGATCAGCTTGATAATATGGAGCCGCGGGTTCAACGTGTACTGGGAAATATTGAAGAGCTTAAGTTTGAGTTTTTGGATGATAAAAACGAATGGCAAGAACAGTGGGAAATTAAAGCGCTTCCTAAAGCGGTTGCTGTTACGTTGCAACAAATAAAAGCAGAGCCAATTCGTCGTGTATTTTTAGTACCAGGGCAGGGCAAGGTTGTTGCTCCACCAAGCACAACACAAGATACGAGCGTGGATAATGGTTAAGCAGAAATCATCGCGCGGCGCAGCACTTGTTATTGTTTTGTTTATTGTGGCATTAGCGGCTATTTTAGCAGTAGAAATGAGTGCTAATTTAATGGTGCAAGTGCAAAAAAGTACTAATTTGCAAGGTCATCAGCAAGCTAAATGGTACGCCTACGGTGCAGAAGAGCTTGCTATTAAAGGGCTAATACAAAGTAAAAAAGATGATGCCGATAAAACAACACTTGATCAAGTTTGGGCAACTCAAGGTGATGCTTCATACCCTGTTGATAACGGCACGTTAAGTGGCAAAATTACTGATTTACAAGCATGTTTAAATTTAAATGCTTTAGCTATAGCGCCAGATACAAACAGCGCGAGTAAAACAAACCCTGCGCATAAAGCACTATTTGCATTACTTGAAAATATTGAAGATTTACCTGCTGATGAATCAGAAGAGACAATGGCAGATAGCGTATTCGATTGGCTTGACGAGGACAGCATAACGTATCGCTCAGGCGCAGAGGAAGACGAGTATTTATCACGAGATTTTCCGTATATGACAGCCAATAGTTTATTTGCATCAACATCGGAGCTGCGCTTAGTTAAGGGCTTTAATCCATTAGTGATGGAAAAAGTATTGCCGTATGTATGTGTAATACCCGGCAGTACGCTTTTATCTATTAACGTAAATACATTAATTCCAGAGCAAGCTCTTATACTAAGTGCCTTAATAGAAAGCTTGAGCTTATCTGGCGCAGAGGCTGTGATAGGTGCAAGACCGCAAACTGGCTTTGACACCATTGATGAATTTTTTGAACAGGTGAAGCAGCAAGGCGGTACTAATACCGACTCAGTAAAAAGTTTATTTAGTATTAAAAGCGAATATTTTAAATTACAAACGCAGGCAAATTTTGTCGACCTGCGTTTTTCGATGACCACATTACTACACGCTAAAGACGGTGACGTAACGATACTGGCGCGAAAATTTGGAGGCGTACAGTGACAGAAATACTGTTGATCCGCACGGGTCAAAACGAGCAAGAATTACTTAACTGGTTAATTTACTCACCACAAGAACAAGAAATAATAGCTAGTGGCGAGTTACCAAATGCAGAGCATTTAAGTGAGCTAAGTGAAAGAGCGCTTACCCGAGAAGTGGTCGTGTTATTACCAAGTGACCAAGTGCAATTAAAAACGGTCGCTTTGCCAACAAAATGGAATCGCAAGCTTGAGCAAGCACTGCCATATATGCTCGAAGAAGATATAGCATGTGACGTAGATGAACTGTTTATAGCTGTAGCGCAGCCGACAATGCTTGGTGAGCAACATGCAATACGAGTAGCAATGACAGACCGTGAATGGTTTGAACAATGGCTCGCATTATTTGCTGAGCATAATTTATCAGTATACAGAATATTACCCGATGCCTTGTTGTTACCGCTTGCAGATGATGGCGCAGTCACCGCTATCGAGCTAAATAGCCAATGGTTATTTAAGCAAGGGCAATGGCATATTGGTGCGGTTGAATCTAGTTGGTTAAATGGCTACTTAACAGCCATGGGTAATCCTGATATTAAACATTTCAGCCCAGCTAGTCAGTTTCCAGAAAGCGTTAACTTACAAGCGCAAACGAGTGAGTATGACTTACCTCTAGCATTATTTGCAAAGCAGTTAGATAGCGTTAAGTTTAACTTACGCCAAGGTATGTATCAGCTTAAAAAACAAAGTTCTTTATGGTGGGGTTACTGGAAAGGCGCAGCAATTATAGCAAGTGTTGCATTGGTCTCTACAATTACAATAAAAGCGATTGAGCTGCATCAACTTAATACACAACTAGAAGTAGCTAAGGCTCAAGTAGTCGACAGATACCAAAAAGCATTTCCGGGAACTAAAGTTCGCCCTAATCTAATTAAAAGCCAAATTAAAGGCGCTTTAGATAAAGTGCAAGGCTCAAGTGAGTCGGGCTTTTTAGACTTAACGACTAATTTAGTTGATGTATTTTCGCAAGTGAGCGAATTTACACCTGAAACACTTCGTTATGACAAACGTCGCAACGAGCTGCGCATTCGTGCACGCGCGAAAGACTTCCAAACCTTTGGTAAAGTAAAAATCATACTTGAAAAACAAGGTTTAACGGTTGAGCAAGGGTCTTTAAATAACGACGGTGATTATGTAGTTGGCGAAATTAAACTGCGAGGTGCAGTATGAAAAAGCAGTTAATGCAACAATGGCGCTCGCTCAAAGAGCAAGAACAACAATTGGTAATGGTCGCTGGTGGCGTGTTTATTATTTTTGTTTTAGTAATGGGAATATTTAGACCATTAAACAATGCGATAGAAAAGGCACAGCAATCTCAAATTAAACAACAAGAGCTATTAGCTTGGGTTGATGAAAGTATTGTTAAGCTAAAGGCTGCGGGCAACACCAGTGTTGCTAGCAATGCAAACTTAAGCCAAATTGTTAATTCTACACGTGGACGCCATCAAATAAGTATTAGTAAAATGCAGCCAAGTAGTGATTCACTACGTTTGACGTTAGATTCTGTAGAATTTAATCAGTTAATAGAGTGGTTAGATGAACTAGTGAATCAACATGGCTTAAAAATCGAAAACTTAGATTTAAGCCGCGATGATAAATCAGGCTATGTGCGTGTAAGCCGTTTGGTATTAGAGAATTAATTAATGAAAAAAATAATAACGTTATCGGCTGTCTTTTTAATTAGTTTTATTGTGTTTTGTATTATTAAATTACCAGCAAGTATTGCGCTAGATGTCGCAAAACCGTATTTTCCAAAGCAATTAGAAGTCGGGCAAACTGTAGGTACTGTTTGGCAAGGTCAAATGATGCAAGTTCGCTTTGATGGTGAGCAGTTAAATAATGTGCGCTGGGACATTGCTGGCTGGAAGTTATTTACAGGTAAGCTAAATGCGAATGTGAAATTTGGTAATGCACGAGAGCGAAGTGATATTTCGGGTTACGCAGATGTAAGCTACGGGCTTTTTAATAAAGAAGTTAAAGTGACTGACGGCCTAGTACGCTCAACGGTAGAGCGTGCAATGCAACGCGTGCAACTTCCTCTGCCTGTAACAGCGAAAGGGCGTGTAATTTTAGAACTTGATGAATACAGCTCAGGTGCACCTTATTGTGATTCACTAAAAGGCGAAATAGCGAGTCCTAATATTGACGTACAAGGCTTAAATGGATGGTTTAATATTGGTCCTCTGGCTGGTAAATTAAGTTGTAAGTCGGGCGACGTTGCTATATTAATTGACCCAGATAATACGCTTGGCCTTGAGGCAGATGCTACACTTAAAGCTAATTTCGACTTTAGTGTGGCAGGCTATGTAAAACCAGATGCTAGCTTACCTAAAGATGTACATGATGCGGTTAAGTTTTTAGGCCGACCAGATAGCCAAGGTCGTTATCCGCTCAACTTTTAATATTTCAATATAAAGAGTTTTAATGCAAATACCACAATTTACTGAGCTGCAAGCAAAGCAGCTCAGCACATTTTTAAATACGCAATCTAAAGCAATGAACCTTGAGCAAAGCCAAGGCTATTTATTTGGCGTTATTTGCTCGCCCACCCCATTAGATGTGCATGAGTGGCTTGAGCAGATATTACCAAATACAGCCAATGATTTAGATGAAGAAATGCTTTTTTTGTTTATGGCGCTATACCATAAAATTAGTGAGCAAGTATTTGAAACAGGATACAAGCTACCCGTTGAGTTTACTCTTGAATTTTGTAAACCATGGAGCGAAGGTTTTTTAGTGGCTACTAAAGCATATGCAGAGCCACTTTTAAATGCGCCTGAGTTAGATGCAGAATTTAAAGAAGCATTAGAGAGTGCACTAAGCACACTGAGCTTTTTTGCTCTTGATCAGCAGGCAATTACACAGATTGCCCAGCAAAATAGTATGACTAAAGAAGCCTTATGCCAGTATCAATATGAATCAATGGGTGACTTTGCACTAGGCTTTGCAGAACTTATAGAAGTTGTGGCCATTAACAGTGGTTTAATAACTGATGACAGTTGGGACGAATAGCTTGAGTTTAAGCGCTTAGTTAATCTAAGCGCTTAGTTCTAATACAATATCAGTACAGCCTTGCTTGCACTTTACCATGCCTTTACCAGGCTCGCTGGTGGCTAAATCAAGTGTTAAAACCCCATTACACTTATCACACTTTAACGTTTTGCCTTGTGCTAATTGCTTGAGCATATTGCGCTGTTTATGAAATGAGTCGCTTGCTTTTTTATTTAATCCTGAAAAATCCACTACTTTGCTCGCTTTTGCTCTAATGCTTCAGTCACTATTTTACATACCGTATTTAAACGATTGTCATAAAAATAAAGGTTTAAGTCACGTTCACGACAATAGCGTAAGTGAAATAACTGTACAGAGTCATCTGTTGTAAACGTTTTTTCCACGTACTCACCCTCAGATTCAGAGAGTTTAAGTTGAGTGCTAATTCTATTTTTAGCCATATTTGCAGCAGGGCTTCTATTAACCTTACTTGCATCACTTAAAAAGCCAATGCCTTCACCTAGTAACCTTTCGCGAGGTTCTTTTATAAGTGGATGATCGATTGTAAAAAAGGCAAGGATCACAACGACCAAAATAATAAATTTTTTCATGGATACGTAAACCTTGATCTAAGTAGGGTTGAATTACCATGCAGTGTAATAAACTGCATTTTAAAAGCAAGTAACTGGGATGAATAAATTATTAGCAATCTATGCCAGTAATTTTAACCAACATTGTTATAATGGTTAACAGCAGTCAGATATTTCTGAAATATCTGAAAGTATTCGAGAAGGCAATTTATTAAAGTAAATCTGCCTAGCAAGTAACTTGCTAACTTTAAGTATAGAGTACTTGAGTATTGCTGGATTTTTATTTCCAAGCGGCGTTGAGGAACTTCGATGGACAAGCAAATTAAAGTAAAGAATATCCCTGTAGAGGTGAAAATCCAAAACCCGGATTTAAGCCGTCAAGATGATAGGTTCAATCCCCGAAATCGTATTTATGTGCGTGCCGTAAAAGGCCTACATCAATTACTTAGGCAGCGCATTGGCTTTTTAGGCCTACTTGCGTTTATGTTACTTCCTTGGATTAATTTTAATGGCCAGCAAGCTGTGCTGTTTGATCTAATTGGTCAAAAATACAATATTTTTGGTTTAACGCTATGGCCTCAAGATTTTACCATCTTAGCGTTTATTTTTATGCTGGCAGCATTTGCGCTGTTTTTAGTGACGACCTTCTATGGACGGGTGTGGTGTGGTTACACTTGCCCGCAAACTGTTTGGACTTTTATTTTTATTTGGTTCGAGGAAAAGCTTGAAGGCACTGCCAATCAGCGTAAAAAACTCGATCAACGACCCATGGACTTTGATAAGTTTTGGCGTAAAACGGCAAAGCATACTAGTTGGGTATTGTTTTCGTTATATACCGCTATTTCTTTTGTGGGTTACTTTACGCCAATAAGGGAGTTACTTCCTGATTTTGTAACGTTTAACGTGGGTGGTTATGCACTAGTCAGTATTATTTTCTTTGCTGCGTGTACCTATGGTAATGCCGGTTGGATGCGTGAAATTATGTGTTTACACATTTGCCCTTACTCACGTTTTCAATCAGCTATGTTTGATAAAGATACATACACCGTAACGTATGACGAAAGCCGTGGTGAAAGCCGAGGCCCTCGTTCACGTAAAGTAGATCATGAAGATTTAGAGCTAGGCGACTGTATCGACTGTAACTTGTGTGTTCAAGTGTGCCCAACAGGTATTGATATTAGAAATGGGTTACAAGCTGAGTGTATTAATTGTGGTGCATGTATTGATGCGTGTGATGGCGTAATGGATAAAATGGAATACCCGCGTGGGCTTATTTCATATACGACAGAGCGAAACCTCGAAACGCCAGAAAATAAAACGAATCCACTACGAGCTAAAATCATTGGTTACACGGTCATACTTGTTGTGCTTACGGGAGCACTTGTAGCTAATATAGCACTGCGTAAAACAATGGACTTTGATATCATTCGTGATCGAAACCAATTATATCGTGTCGATTTTGATGGTTTAGTAGAGAACACCTACACATTAAAGGTAATTAACAAGGCGCAGTACGAGCAAACTTTTAATATTAAAGTACAAGGGTTGGATAACTTTAAGTATATTGGTAAGCAGTCATTTACTGTGCAGGCAGGGGAATCTCATAACGTGCCATTGTCACTTGTAATGGACCCTTATGATTTGAATGCGCCGATGACAGAGTTTAACTTTGTGCTTTCACCGGTAGATGAGCCGGATGAGACAATATCGCAGTCGAGTAACTTTTTTAAAGCGCGATAATCACAACCTACCTTAAATGGGTGAGTTGATATAGCAATTAACAAAAGCGGGTATATAACCCGCTTTTTATTTTATATAAGAAGAGTATGAGTAAATTTAGTTTTATTGACTTAACACCTGACCTAATACTCGATGCAATAGAAAGCGTAGGTGTGTACGCCGAATCTGGTTTGTTGGCACTCAATAGCTATGAAAACAGAGTGTACCAATTTAAAGCCGATGATGGTCTGCGTTACGTAGTGAAGTTTTATCGCCCAGAGCGCTGGAGTAAAGAGCAAATTCAAGAAGAGCATGACTTTGCATTTGAACTGGCTGAAGCGGAAGTACCTGTTGTTGCCCCTATTTTATATAATGGGCAAAGCTTGTTTGAACACGAAGGTTATTTGTTTGTGTTGTTTCCAAGTGTAGGTGGGCGTTTATTTGAGGTTGATAACTTAGATCAGCTTGATGTAATGGGGCGTTTAATTGGCCGTATGCACCAAGTGGCTAAAACAAAACCTTTTACTTACAGGCCAACAGTTACCTGTGATGAATATTTGCATACAGCCAAAGTTCATCTTCAAAAAAGTAATTTAGTGCCTATGGGAATAAATACCGCCTTTTACACTATTTTAGATTTAGTGATAGAGCAAGCGCAAAAACAGTATAAAGATGTACAAAGTATTCGCTTACATGGTGACTGTCACGTTGGCAATATTTTGTGGGCAGGCGACGCGCTCATGTTTGTAGATTTAGATGATAGTCGCCAAGGTCCTGCAATCCAAGATCTATGGATGATGCTCAGTGGCGATAGAGCGACGCAACTGTTACAGTTAGATACCCTTGTGAATGCGTATGAAGAGTTTTGTGATTTTGATCACTCTCAACTCAAATTAATTGAACCGCTGCGAGCGATGCGTATTATCCATTATATGGGATGGGTAGCTAAACGATGGAGCGATCCTGCCTTTGTGCGGAACTTTACATGGTTTGCTGATGACAAATACTGGGAGCAACAAATTTTAGCACTGAAGGAGCAACTTGCAGCATTGCAAGAAGCGCCGTTAAAGTTATTGCCGTAATCTTTTATTTAAAACAAGTACACGAGATATACATGCTTAAAAAATTAAAACTGAGTTTATTACTTTTATGTTTACCATTTGCAGCACTTGCTGCACAGTTTGAAGTTGATAATCAATACACTGTTATTGATGTAGACAAAAGTACATCGCCACAAGTAACCGAGTTTTTCTCATTTTACTGTCCACATTGTTTTAAGTTTGAACCCGTAGCAAAAGCAATTGAACAAAGCCTACCAGAAGGTGCTGAGTTTATTAAAAACCACGTGAACTTTTTAGGTGGCGTGTCACCACAAGCACAAAGTAATTTAAGCTTTGCTTATTTAATTGCTAAGCAGCATGGTCAGGCGCAGAGTATTAGTGATCAAATTTTTAAAAGTATTCATGTTCAGCGTGCTCCTTTAACTGAAATGAAAGACGTTAAAAAATTACTTGAAGTAAACGGTATTGATAGCGCAACGTTTGATCAAGAAATTGCAAGCATGCCAGTTATTTCGGCTGAGCAAGCAATGCAAAACAAACAAAATAAATATTCAAAATTAGGCGCACTTACAGGTGTACCTACTTTTATTGTTAACGATAAATATAAAATAAACCTCAATACCATCAAAAACCAAAAAGAACTTGATGAGTTAGTAGCGTTTTTATTAGCACTATAAATTTCGGAGCATAATAATGATTAAATTAGTTAAAGCAGGTTTGCTTGCAGTACTACTTCCTATGGCGGCAACAAGCTTTGCAGCAACGTACGAAGAGGGCGTGCATTACGATGTGGTTTCTGAGCGAGCAACTAAAAAGCCAGAAATTAAAGAGTTTTTCTCATTTTACTGCCCTGCATGTAATAACATGGAAGCATTAATTGGTGAATTTAAGCCTAAGCTTGATAAAAACGTTAAATTTAAAAAGAGCCATGTTGATTTTGTAGGTGTACGTGACCCTGAAAATCAACAGATGATGAGCCAGACACTTGCTACTGCAGAAGTGCTTCCGCAAAAAGATAAAATTGTCTCTGCAATCTTTAATCATATCCATACCAAGCGCGCTAAATTTAATGAGCTTGCAGATGTAAAAGATATATTTGTAGCACAGGGCGTTGATGGCGATAAGTTTGATAAACTTTTCAAAAGCTTCTCGGTACGTACGCTGAGCTCTAAAATGAAACGCGATCAGGACTACTTCAAAGAAAAAGGCGCACTACGTGGCGTACCTACATTTATTGTAAATGGTAAGTATAAATTAAACCTAGGTCGTGAGTCGGGTATTACTGAGCCAGAAGACATTGGTAAACTGATTAATTATTTAGCTAGCAAATAAATTTAGCTAAAACTAAAAAAGCTCCTCAGGGAGCTTTTTTTTATGGGCAACGTTTACTGAGCGTATTTATTTACGCTGTAAGAAAACACCCGACTCAATGTGATGCGTATAAGGGAACTGATCAAATATAGCAAAGCGCTTAACGTTGTGCGTACGTGTTAAGTGATCAAGGTCACGCTCAAGGGTTTCTGGATTACACGATATATAAATTATGCTTTCGTAGTTAGCCACTAAGTCACACGTTAATTCATCCATGCCTGCGCGCGGTGGATCAACTAATATGGTTTGGCAGTCATAGCTTTTAAGATCAATACCGTCTAAACGAGAAAAAGTACGTTCGCCATTCATTGCTTGAGTAAACTCTTCACTAGACATACGAATAATATCTAAGTTCTCTACGTTATTTTTAGCAATATTGTATTGAGCAGAATGAACAGATGATTTTGATATTTCCGTCGCTAATACTTTATTAAAAGAGCCTGCTAGCGCAATAGAAAAGTTTCCGTTACCGCAATAAAGTTCTAATAAATCATTTTTAAGTGGCTTACATAAATCTTGTGCCCACTCCAACATATTAATATTTACTTTTGCATTAGGCTGAGTAAAGCTATTTTCTACTTGTTGATAAATAAGCTCTTGACCATTAACTGTTAAACGCTCAGTTACAAAGTCATCACCCAGCACTTCTTTTTGTTTGCGAGCGCGGCCTATAAAGTCAATTTTGAATTTACTGCTTAGTTTTTCTTTAAGCGCTTTAATTTCACTTAACCATTCATCATCAAGTGGTTTGTGATAAAGCAAGCTTACTAAAATTTCACCGCTTAGCGTTGATAGGTAATCGATTTGAAATAACTTACGACGTAATATTTCACAAGGCTTAAGATGCTCAATCATCACCTGCATTATTTCACCTACTAGAGGCGCTGCGGGATCAAATGTATCAACACGGATTTTTTCTTTTGTTTGTTGATCAAACATAATGTGAAACAGATCGTCACCATCGTGCCATACTCTAAATTCAGCACGTTGGCGGTAGTTAGTTGGCTCTGAGCTAAATACTTCTAATTGCTTCACACCAAAACGTTGGAACTGTGCACTAATACGCTGCTCTTTTTCACTTAACTGCGCTTGGTACTGTGTGGTATCTATTTTAATAACTGCCATTAACGCTACTACCTTATCTAAGATCTGTTTATCGGCGCTATTGTAGGGAGCGCTGCGTATTTGTCTAGTTTTGGCTAGCATTTATGCTGTTTTATTGAACATTGTACTTTAGTTTTTAGTGTTATAGCCGATAATAAACTACGCACGCTTAGGAGACGAATCATGAAAATAGGTAATTATGGCTTTACGCCAAACAACAACATCAATAAATTCAACAATAAAGCTGATATACAGCAACCTACAATTACGTCTCCTCAGGATAGCTATCAACAACGAGGTCGAGAGTTGGCCGCAAAGGTGCTTGGCGATAAAATGGCTGAGCAGCTTGGATTACCTATCGCAGAAAAAAAAGCAGATAAACCACTATTTGATTTTGATGAAATAGTAAAAAACGTACTCGATTTTGTAAGTAGTGCTGTTAATAAAGCAAAAGCTAACGGCGCTGATGACGAAAAGCTCAAAGATATGTTAGGCGACGCGCGCAAAGGAGTCCAAATAGGGATCGATGACGCGGTTGATGAGCTCAAAGGAACTGGCGTATTTAATGACGACATGGAAGAGGGCATTAATAAATCTAAAGAGGGTATTTACAATGGGCTTGATGAGTTTGAAGAGTCATTATTTAACCCACAACCTGCCAGCGTAAATATAAGCCAGGCTCAATATGTCAGTATGACGAGTAATGCAGAGTATAAATTTACCACCGCAGAAGGTGATGAGGTAAGTATCAGCTTTGCAGATGCATTTGAATCTCAATCGGCAAGCGGCTATCAGCAAAACAGTAATAGCGAGTCGTTTGCAAGCTCATCATCGCAATCTCGACAGGTATCATTTTCGATGTCGGTTAATGGTGACTTAAACGAGCAAGAGCAAGAAGCTATTAATGCGATGATGGAAGATTTACAAGATTTAAGTAAAACATTTTTTGGTGGTGACCTGGATGAAGCATTTGAACAAGCTCAAGAGCTGAGTTTAGACAGTGACCAGCTGGTGGCTTTTTCTATGGATTTACGCCAAACAAAAACAATAGCCACAGTTAAAAGCTATGAAGAATATAAACCAGCACCAGAAAAACAAGTATCAGAGGGCTTAGCTCCCTTTAATGATGACCTTAAAAATGCTTTTGAAAAAGCGGGCGAACTTGGATTACAAAATCAACTAGCTGGCATTCTACAGTGGTTAAATCAAGATCAGGAACAAATAGATAAGTTAGTAGATTACACAAAGTCTATGTTCGAAAACCTTAATCAGTTAAATTCGGCAGCCGACGATCTTGCTGATTTAGAAATCACGCAAAGTTAAACTACTTTCTTTTATAAATACCTCATGGCAAACTGCCGTTCTTAAAGTAAAGTGGGAACAGTAGTTTGTCAGCGCATATAATGGTCTTTGATTCAGGTATTGGTGGAACTACTGTACTTGAGCATATAAAGCACAGTATCCCAAATGCTCAGTACAGTTATTTTATGGATAATGCTTTACTACCTTATGGTGCTCAATCCCAGCAGACAATCATTAACCGATTATGCTCACTTATTCATTTCATCAAAGCTAATACGCTTAGCGTTGATTTAATTGTAATAGCGTGTAATACCGCTTCTACATCTGCACTTAGTGCTGTTCGTCAAATTACGGATATTCCTATTGTAGGCGTTGTGCCAGCAATAAAGCCTGCGGCAGAGTTAACACGTTCAAATCATATTGGCTTATTAGCCACACCAGCCACGGTCGCCAGTTCATACACTAAAACATTAATTGCTGAACATGCACGTAATGTAATCGTTAATCTATATAGTAGTGTGGAGTTAGTAACTTTAGCTGAGCAATACTTTTTTACAGAGTCCTTAGATATAAACAAGTTGCATCAAGTGCTTGATGACCTACATATAGACAAAACCATAGATGTACTTGTATTAGGATGTACGCACTTTCCAATACTAGCAGAGCCTATTAGTCAGTATTTTGAAGGAAAGGTTAAATTACTTGATTCAGGTGTAGCGATAGCAAATAGAGTCGACTACCTACTTAAGCAACTTAACTTAGGTATGAATAAACTGACAGACATAAAAAAGCCGCTGCAATATTATGCAACGGCTGATGTGTTTAGCAATAAGCTAGCGGTAAAGCTAGTTACACTGACTGATCCGTCTCAGTACGCAGAGCATTAGAATCATCTTCTTGTTTTTGTTTTGCTTCACGTACCTTTAAAGTACGTTGTTGGAACTCGCTATCGTTCAAGTTAGCAATTGCATTGTCTGCATCAGCTTGCGCCATTTCAACAAAACCAAAGCCACGACGTTTGCCAGTATTCTTATCCTTTAATAAACGAACATTGAATACTTTGCCTTGTTCTTCAAATAATGCACGAACCACACCTTCGTTTGCACGATAAGGAAGGTTACCAACATAAAGCGTTTTTGTTTTAACTTCAGCTTCTTCAGTCACATCAGATGATATTGCAGCAATAGCAATTGCACCTATTAATAAACCAGCACCAAATAGTAATGCAGGGTTTAAAGCTAAGCCGCCTAAAGCAAACTCAACAACAACAAAACCAACTACAGCAAGAATAACAGAGAAGATAAAAGATTTTTGATCGGGTAATTTCATTTTAGATCTACCAATAAACAGGAAATAAACATTAATTTAACATTGTGAACTTGCTATCTTAACGTCTAAATCAAACATAGCAATGATATTTGTATTAAATTATAAATAAGAGCACAAAAAAGCATCACCTTAGGCGGGGTTTCATATAGTTTTACGTGGTTTTGTTCTATTTTTGTTCGAACAGTAAAAAGATCTAAAAAAAGGGTTGATCTGTTTTCGGATCTCCCTATAATGCGACCCCACTGAGACGGGAAACGCCAACGCATAGCGAGGCAGGAACAAATCAGAGAGTTAAATAAAACTTCGGTTTTAAATTGTCGAAAGAAAGTTTAAAACAAAGTGTTGACTCGAAAAATAAAGGGTGTATTATTCGCATCCCTTGAGACGCTAAAGCGACTCAAAA
>NZ_AUTN01000004.1:0-6906 GCF_000497955.1 Pseudoalteromonas sp. TAE56 | reverse complement strand
GGCTACGAAAGTAGCGGCGATACTGGGCGAATTAAAGTGCTTAGTGCGAACCACCCAACACCAGACGATAACAGCTTAGCTGCTGGCAAAGAGTTATTGGAGCTTGTAAAAAATAATCCGGCTGATATTCCTATTTTGTTTATTATTTCGGGGGGCGGTTCGTCGTTGATGTGCCTTCCTGTTGATGATGTGCCTTTTTCACAAAAGCAAAAGCTTAATCAGTTTTTACTTAGAAGTGGTGCAAGCGTTGATGAAATAAATGTAGTACGTAAGCAGTTGTCACTTGTTAAAGGCGGTAAGCTAGCGCAGGCTGCTAAGTCGGATTACGTTACGCTTATTATTTCAGATGTAGTAGGGGATGAACCAAGTGATATAGCGTCTGGTCCTACTATTAGCGATGGCAGTACTAAAGCTGATGCACTGGCTATTTTACAAAAGTACAATTGGCCGGTAATTGCAGAGGTTGAAGCACATTTATTAAAATCTGAGCAAGAACGAGCTGCCGATACCATAGGTGAGCACTTTATTGCTGCAAACGCGCAGCATGCTATTGATAGCGCTATAAGTGTTGCACAGCATGAAGGTTGGGAAACTCAGGTACTAGGGTATGATATTCAAGGCGAGGCTAAAGAAGTTGCAAAGCAACATGCGGCTATCGCTCTTGAGCAAAAAGCCCAAGGCAAGCGCGTTATGTTGTTCTCAGGCGGCGAGCTTACAGTAACCGTTGCTGATGTTTATGGCGATGGCGGGCCCAATCAAGAATACTTAATGGCGTTGGCTGAGGCGCTTAATGGCGAAGCGGGTATTTACGCACTTGCTTGTGATACCGATGGTGTAGATGGTAGTAAAGATGTAGCGGGTGCTTACATAAATAGCACAACGATTACACGAGCACAAAGCGCAGGAGAGAGCCTTCAAGCGCAATTAGAAGGACATAATAGCCATCAGTTTTTTAAAGCAATTGATGATTTAATTATTACTGGGCCAACTAACACAAATGTGAATGATTTTAGAGTGATAGTGATTGAGTAGGCGCAGTTTGCCCACTTGTTCTTTATAATGGTTTCACGTAATCTTGTGCTCCAATTTTGTTAGGGTTAATACCTATGTTTTCGTTAAACAACAGTAACTTATTACGCTCTGGTTTTGAGCTTGGAAAAGGCGAAAAGCTTTTTCAAGATATTGAGCGCGATATTATAAAAGTGGTGTTTTGGGAAAAGTGCGTAACTCAAAGTCATATTGTGAGCGCAA
This sequence comes from Pseudoalteromonas sp. TAE56, assembly GCF_000497955.1. NCBI lineage: Bacteria > Pseudomonadati > Pseudomonadota > Gammaproteobacteria > Alteromonadales > Pseudoalteromonadaceae > Pseudoalteromonas > Pseudoalteromonas sp. TAE56. The sequence goes on along the minus strand of NZ_AUTN01000004.1, from coordinate 5,655 downwards.
CTCGTATTCCACAGCAAACTGTGTCGCGTTTACTTAAGTCGTTAACCCAGCACGGTGTAATTGTACAAAGCGATACGCTTATTCCTAATAAAAAAGGTAAGCCGGGGTTTGGCATTGCCCTTAACCCCGATTACGGATTTACCTTTGGCTTAGCTATTTTGCTTGATGCCATTTCGATTGCTGTAATGGATTTTACGGGAAAGGTTGTGTACACCCATATGCAGCTAATGTCGGATATGAGCATTAATAATGTGCTTAAGTGTGCACAAAAGCTGGTGGAAGAAATAAGCGCTGAGCGTGACATTCCAAGCGAAAAAGTACTGGGAATGGGCGTGGGTATCTCTGGCTTTTTTAGCTCAATGGATGGGAAAATGAATACCCACCATATGCTAGAAGAGTGGTCGCAGGTTGATATTATCGATATTGTGTCGCAGCATTTTCAGCTCCCTACTTGGGTTGTTAACGATGCAACAGGCGCGGCTGCAGGCGAGGGCGTTGCAGGTATTGGTCGTGAGTACAAAAACTTTGTTTATATGTTTGTATCGGCCGCATTTGGTGGCGGTATTGTAAATAATGGCGACGTACTGCGCGGTACATACGGAAACGCAGGTGAGCTTGGCGACATGCTACCGCCTAAATTATATGCGCACCCTAATCTTGAATTACTAAAACGTATTTTGAAAAAAAATGGCGTAGCGGTTACTTCTATTTACGACCTGCATGACAACTTTGACCCCGATTGGCCTGGCGTTGAAGAGTGGCTGTTTAAAGTTCAAGACTCATTTGATTTAGTGGCAACCTGTTGCTCTGCATTATTAGATGCTGAAGCGATTATTATTGGTGGCCATATTCCAAAAGAGTTGGCTGAAAAAGTTATTGCACGAACTGAGGTTTATGCACAATTTAGACGTGGCGCTAAACGCCCTATGCCAAAGCTGGTGGTTTCTAATATTGATAATTTTCCGGTATCAATTGGCGCAGCCACATTGCCATTTAGAGAGTTGTGTTTGTAGCTTAATACTAATCCGCAATAATACTTAATCATTTTGCGGGGCTAAACGTGTCGCTACCTGCGTTAAAAAATCTCATTTAGAACAACTAAATAGCGAGTTTTTTGCCTAGCTATCAACACGTTTTTCCAGCCTCAAAATAGCTCACTTAATTAAGCGAATTGGGATAAGTAATAGAAATTTTAAAAACAAAAAAGCCGATATTGTTTTATGCAATATCGGCTTTTTTGTTTGGGTTATTTACTCTTCAACGAATGCCTCGCCTTGTGTCATCCACTTTGCAGCTGGTTTGCCTTTTAAGTAATGATCAAAGTACTGCATCATACGCACTGAAAAATCGACCTGATTAGGAAACTTTTTCAAGTGGTGTGGTTCACCTTCGTATTGTAAAAATGTAGCGTCTTTTCCTGCACGGCGTAGTGCTAAATAATACTGCACGCTTTCATGCCAAGGCACTGCATCATCTTTGTCGCCAGACATTATTAAGATAGGCGTATTAACTTTGTCTGCAAAAAATACTGGTGAGTTTTCTATGTAAAGCTCTGGTGCTTCAAATAAGTTTTTGCCAATACGGCTTTGCCCTGTTTCGTATTGAAACTGACGAGCAAGACCCGATTTTAAACGTATGCCACTGTAAGCACTTGTCATGTTTGATACTGGCGCGCCAGATACAACCGCTTTAAACATATCTGTTTGGGTTATCATAAACGCACTTTGATAACCTGCCCAAGAGTGACCTTGTAAACCTATTTTATCTGGGTCGGCTATGCCTAAATCTATTAATTTTTGGGTGGCGTTTATCATGGTTTGCGTTGACGATTTACCAGGGTGACCTATTTCAAAGCGAATATCAGGTAAAAATACCGCATAACCGTTTGAGGTAAACATAGGAAAGTTAGGGCGATGGTTTAATTCCATTTTTGGAAAATCAAACATGCGTTGACTCATATAACGATAAAAATACACAACCACAGGTACTTTATCGCCTTTTTTATAGCCCGCTGGTTTTATTAGTACGCCTTGTAAATCTTCGCCGTCAAAGCCTTTATAGCTTATTAGTTCTGGCTTTTCTCCCCATGCAAAATTACTAATTTGTGGGTTTAGCGTGGTCACTTTTTTTGGTGCGCTAAAGCTAAAATCAGTTTGGTAGTAATCAGGAAATTGGCTATAAGTTTGCGAGGTGAACAAGTACTTGTCAGCCTTTTTGGCTTTTTTAACTACATCAAAGCGTTTATTACCGCTAAGCACGTTAGTTATTGTGTTAGTGGTTAAGTCGAGCTTTGCAACTTCGCTTTGTTTAGTTTGCAAGTTAACAGCAGAGACAAGTAATGTATCGCCTTTTTTAAAGCCCACTTGGGTTTTATCAAGCTTAATAACACGGTACTGCGTATTGCTTTGCTTACCATTAGTTAGGCGTTTTGCTTGCTGCGTTTTTACGTCAAATGCCCAAATATCGTATTTACTATAAGCAAGCACTTGGCTGCTGTCGGTCATCCAACCAGCAAAACCATAACCAGGTTGAATAGATGGGTAGTCGTGTTTATCATCAGCAAAGGTTGCCTGAATCGCTTTTGTAAGCGGTGTTACTTTATTGTTTTTTAAATCTTTTAGCTGTATTTGGCTATCGCTAAAATAAGTCGCAAACTCACCATTAGGGGCAAGGCTCGGTCTAAACGGATAGTTACTAATAATTGGAGTTTGTTTACCTGTGTTTATATTTACTGCAAAGTAATCAGCAAAAAAACCGCCGTACATTATTTTTTCTAGGTAGGGGATGTTAGATGAACCAAGTAAAGATACATCTCGCTGAGGGTTTAGTGCAACCTCAGGCATATTAGTGGTACTTAGCTGTACCACTTTTTGCGAGTTAACGTGATACACCGCACTGTAATGGCGATTTTTATTAACTTCGTTCCATTGCTGCTCTTCACGCGGTTTTATTTGCGCATCGTTGTTGTGCCATACATCTAAACCTTTATGTTCACGTATGGTATCAAAGTCGTACAATGAGGCTTCATCAGTATATTCTTTAGCCTTAACTTTAGCAGCAAGCTTTGGATGGTTTTCAAAATATAAACGCTCGCCATTTTCTGACCATTCAAGGGTGGCTGTTTTCCCTAACGTCCATGCTTTATTCGGTGAATCTATAGTTGCAAGCTTCTCGTTTTTATATAGCTGTAAAGTGTAGCTACGACGGCGCGTGTCATCATTTACATAGTTACCCAATGTAAACGCTGCAATATTGTCAGTTGGGTGCCACGCTATTTTATTTGCGATTACGCCTGGTTCATCAATTAATACACTGCTATTAAAGTCACTTAGCTCAATTAACGCTATTTGGTTGTTATTGCCATCGCTGTAACTTTGGCTCACTAATAGTTGGCTGCTAGCTGAGTTAATAGCGTAGCTAAATACGTTTTCTATTGTATGGGTGCGTTTATCAGATAAATTTACGATAACAAGCGCATAGCTCTTATCTTTTTTATCGGGCGTGATAGCGTTATCTTCTTCGTTTTTAGTGCTATCGGTTTTATCTTCTACTTTTACGTCATCGTCTTTTTTATTTAAACGATAAGCAAGCCACATACCGTCATCAGATAATGTGTAATCTTTTACATCAGCAAAGCTTTGTTGGGCACCTGATTGTGTGTTTACGAGTATCAAGTTATTTTTAAGGGTGTCTTTTTTCTTAGTTGTTTCTTTTTCAAGTAAGGTAGGTATTTGTGTAAAAGCGACCCAGTTAGCGGCTTTGTTAATATGAGGCTTAGTGCCGCGATCTACTTCTGCAATGAGTGTATTGCTTTGTAGTGAGTAAACTTGGCCAGTTGCACTCCCACGATACGGCGTTGCACTAAAAGTGAGTACTTGACCATTATCAGATAGTTGCGTGCTTTTAGCTGATTTAAAACTAAATATATCTTTAAATTGTAGTGATTCTTTGGCGTGTATGCCGGTGCTAGTTAAGCTGGCAACGAGTGCCGTGCTTAATAAGGTGAGTTTTGTTTTCATTATTGATTCTCGTATTATGACATTGTTTCATTGTAACGAGTTTGGTTCATAATTCGAGCGGATCAGATAAATGGCAGCTACATACGACAAAACGACCCGTAGGTCGTTTTTTAGTATTCAATTAATTAATTTAGCAAAAAATTACAGCCAAATTTTTTGTAGCTCAAGCCACTGTTTTTCAAATTGAACACTTGGTTTTGCTTTAAAGTCGCTACGTACAAACTGATTCATTTTGCCTTCAACGTAGGCGAGTAAAAAGTTTGCAAGTGTAAGCTCATCACTTTGAAAGTTTTTACCTTCACGTAATTTACGCTCACGAAGTACTTGTTTAAACTGAGTTTCTAGTTTTTCAAACAAGGTTTGTACACGTTCTCGCAAACGTTCTTGCTCACCTTGCAGAGCATCACCCGTTAAAATACGAGTAATACCTGGGTTTTTTTCAGCAAAGGTTAGAAGTAATAATAGAATGTTATAAATGCGCGTTTGGCTTTCTTTTTCGTTTTCAATAATAATATTTATACGAGATAAAAGGGTATCTTCAATAAACTCAATTAAGCCCTCAAACATACGCGCTTTGCTCGGAAAGTGACGGTATAGCGCGGCTTCAGACACACCCACCTCAGCAGCTAGTTTTGCTGTAGTGATGCGTTGGCCTAAATTAGTTTCTAACATTTGTGCGAGTGCTTGCAGTATTTGCTCTTTGCGATTACTTCTTTTTGTCGCAGGCATGAACATTCCTTTTTATTAGTTATTCTTAGTGGCGCAGTTAAGAACCCTAGTCATTTTTTGTTCAAATGAATGGCGTATGTTAATGTTTTATTCAGTTTGTTTCCAGCCTTTTATAGATGTTTGGCCAGCTGTTCGATCACCTTGCGAGCTATTTCTATTTTACTTGTTGTTGGTAATTCAAGTTGTTCGTTATGCCAGTATAGTGTTAAAGCATTATGATCGGAATTAAACCCTAAGCCACTTTTTGATACGTCATTAGCGCAAATCATATCTAGATTTTTATTTTTTAGTTTACCTTTCGCATAGCTTTCTACATTTTGAGTTTCGGCGGCAAACCCCACAGTATAAGGACGGTTTTGTTTAAGGTTGGCAATAGCTGCAATTACGTCAGGGTTTTTAGTTAAAGTAAGAGTGAGTTCGTCGCCTTGCTTTTTCATTTTTTGAGTCGCAATTTCTGCTGCTCGATAATCTGCTACAGCGGCGCAGCCAATAAATGCATCTGACTGTGGTGCATAAATTAATGATTCATTTAGTAACTGCTCAGCGCTTTCAATATTTATTAAATTTACGCCAAGAGGTGCTTTAATCGTAACAGGACCCGAAATTAAATTAACCGTAGCACCGAGTTGCAAAGCGGCCTCTGCCAGTGCATAACCCATTTTTCCTGAACTGTGATTTGATATAAAACGTACCGGATCGAGAGGCTCACGCGTTGGGCCTGCTGTTATTGTAATTGTCTTTCCTGCAAGTAATTGCGGTTGCTCTTTTGCTGTACATAGCGCAACTAGGTCATGTGGCTCTAGCATACGTCCAGCGCCTACATCGCCACATGCTTGCTCACCTTTACCTGGGCCCCAAATAAGTACGTTGCGTGCTTTTAATGTGGCCAAATTGGCTTGTGTCGCTG
>NZ_AUTN01000003.1:0-7993 GCF_000497955.1 Pseudoalteromonas sp. TAE56 | reverse complement strand
CATGGCCTAGTGTTTTCTTTAGTATGTCATTGGCTACAACTCCGCCCCCAATTAAAATAAGCAGTGCAGTTCCTAGTATTTCTGCTAAGAAAGGTGACATTTTAATATTCCTTATTAATTATAAACATAAAACCACCCTCAATAATGATATCTATTGCATAAGTATAAGCCATGAATATTTTGAAACTTTTTTACAGCTGAAAATTACCATAAAATAAGTATCAACTTATTTATTTTTACGCTTGGAGTATGTAGTGATATCATAAAAATAGTCTCCACTAATAAACCTTAATAGATATGTTGCTATGGTTTTATAGTTAAGTGGCTTATTATTCGCTTTGTACTTTTTTTACCGCATTACACCATCCGGCATATAATTCATCACGTTTTGATTTAGTCATGTTAGGAACAAATCGTTTATCGCAATTCCAGTTAGTCGCTAATGATTCAAGTGATGGGAATACACCCGCTTTTAGACCTGCTAAGTAAGCTACACCCAAAGCAGTAGTTTCACTTATGGTCGAACGGTCAACTTCGGCTCCTAAAACATCAGACAAAAATTGCATAAGCCAGCCATTTATTACCATACCGCCATCAACTCTTAGTACCTGTGGTCTTACGCCATCAGCTTCCATTGACTTTTGAAGGTCTTTAGTTTGAAAACAAACTGACTGTAATCCAGCTGTTACGATCTCTTTTATACCCGTATCTCGGGTTAAGCCAAAAATTGCACCTCGCGCATTAGAATCCCAATAAGGAGCACCTAATCCTGTAAAAGCGGGTACCATATATATACCGTGATCTAGCGAGGTATTGCATGCAAGTGACTCTGTTTCTTCAGCTTTTTGGATTAATTGTAGACCGTCTCTAAGCCATTGAATTGCAGCACCTGCAATAAAAATACTCCCCTCTAGCGCATAAGTTGGTTTCCCATTTAATCTATAAGCTACTGTACTGAGAAGTCTATTTTCAGATTCAAGTACTTTATCGCCAGTGTTAACCATCATAAAGCATCCTGTACCATAGGTACTTTTAGCCATTCCTGGTTGAAAACAAGTTTGCCCAAATAACGCTGCCTGTTGGTCTCCTGCCATTGCAAGAATAGGTACTTCGTAACCTAAATAGCGTTCATCTGTTACGCCAAAATCATCTGATGAATCCATTACTTCTGGTAACATCTCTATTGGCACATTCAGAAGTTCAAGTAATTCCGCGTCCCATTCTTGGGTATGAATATTAAAGAGCATAGTTCGCGAAGCATTCGTTGCGTCTGTGCGGTGCTCTTTTCCACCTGTCAATTTCCACAATAAATAAGTGTCGACAGTACCGAAGATTAAATCGCCTTTTTCTGCTTTTTCTCTAGCATCGGGACAATTTTCTAAAATCCAATTTATTTTAGTTGCAGAAAAATATGGGTCTATTAAAAGGCCGGTTTTTTTTCTAATTAACTCTTCTTTTTCTGCGGCCCTTAAATCATTACATAACTCTGACGTACGTCTATCTTGCCATACAATCGCGTTATAAACGGGCTCACCAGTAATTTTATCCCATACTATTGTCGTTTCACGTTGGTTAGTAATACCAATGGCAATAACCTTATCGTGTTGAGGGTCTAGGTGTTTCATTACAGCTGTCATTGTTTGCTGTACAGAAGCCCAAATATCTTCTGGTTTATGTTCTACATAACCATCTTTTGGAAAGTGCTGGTCAAATTCTTGTTGTTCTAGGTATGCAATATTACCATTTAAATCAAATAGCACACTTCTAGAACTAGTCGTACCTTGATCAATTGAAAGGATATAGTTATTCATTATTTTTTCACTTTTACTTTCGGTTATTTTCGTTTTTGTACTATTACATGGATTAATTGCTACATACAACAAAAATACAACTTTAATATATAATTATTTATATGTGATTTTCATTTGTTAGCTCTTAACCTATAATTTACTATTAACTAAATTTAAAATGCGAAAAAAATGACTCAAGACCAAAGACACGAATCCATACTAAAATTATTAAAAGAAAGAGATTCAATTTCTATTGAAGTACTAGTAAGTCATTATGAAGTTACACCACAAACAATAAGACGAGATCTGGCTTATCTTGCTAATTTAAATAAATTGAGACGTCATCATGGCGGCGCTAGTGCCATTTCAAGCATTCAGAATACAGCATATCAAACTAGAAAAATCATGGACTTAGAAGCTAAACAAAAAATAGCACAGCATGTAGTTCGTATGATACCTAATGGCTCTTCCTTATTTATAAACATAGGCACTACAACAGAAACAATCGCGAAAGCACTTCTTGGTCATGAAAATTTGAAAGTTGTAACTAATAATCTTAATGTTGCGGCTATATTAGGTGTTAAGAAAGATTTTTCTGTACTTATCGCAGGTGGAGAAGTTAGGCACAGAGATGGCGGGATTATTGGTGAGACCACTGAGGATTTTATTAAACAATTTCGTATGGATTTTGGCATTATAGGTATTAGTGGCATAGAAGAAAATGGTGCGTTACTTGATTTTGACTATCGTGAGGTGCGCGTAGCCCAGGCAATCATTGAAAATTCACGTAAAGTTTTACTTGCTGCAGATCACTCTAAATTCGGTCGGTATGCGATGGTAAAATTAGGTAATATCTCGCAGGCAGATAACTTTATTACCGATGCTCAGCCACCCGAAAGTATACTTACTTTACTCAATGAGCACGATGTCGAACTGCATATAGCTCAGTAAAAGCTTAACATAACAGTTAAATAGATTTTCCCTCATCATGGGGAAATCATGAGCTTTCCATTTTAGCTACAGCATGATCGAATAGGCTTCTGATAAGCAGAAGTCCCATACAATTAATTTTTGATGAACATTTTTCAATAATATCCGACGAACAACTGCAATCTAGAGTCGAATATAATCTTCATGCTATTTTATTCACTCTCGTTGTAGGTGTGTTCTGCACCGAAGATGGATGAAAAGCATTGAATACGTTGCTCATAATGAGATTGATTTGCTTGAAAAATATGTCTTATTTGAAAGTAGTCTTCCAGTTCACAACACTATAGATGGTACTATTCACCTATATCATCTGAAAAGTCATACCTATTGTATTAAATTAGTGATCTATTATAGCGCTGAGGAAATAGCGCGATAACAAAGCAAAATTATGACATAGAGTTGTTATCTCCAATTACTCTCTGCATTTTCCTGTATTGCTCTCCCTCCTGCCCCTATGCTGCCAGCTATTAATAATTTTTAACGTAGAGAGTTATTTAAGAAGATAAAATGATCATGCTTTTAATAGGATAGATATTACAACAAAACTTTATACGTTGGACACAGGCTGCACATATAGCAACAAACGTTGGCGTTATAGCCATAGATGGTAAAACTATTTGTGGCTTTAATGATAAGAAGCCAAAGAGACATACAATCGATATAACAAGCGCTTTTCAGCCGACAATAGCTGTTGTATCAAGAAAAATAACGATAGCTAACAATAAACCTCCAACTGGCTCAGCCTAGCTTGATTTATCGGATATCAAAACGCCGTAGTAACTATTGATTCAATGGGGTGTCAAAAAACTATAGCGGAAAAAATTAAACTCCTAAGTTTTTTATTGCTTTACGGTGGGTTTGATATAGCTAGACTAATTTTCATTTATGTACTTTAATGTTTGCAAATGTTCGTTATTAAATGTTATTTTTAATAAAAAGAAAATCGAAGTAAATAATAACTTCGTACTGTTATAGCTATTCAGAGTCTTAAAATACAATAGTTATCTGCAGTAGCTTGGTCATCCTTGTTAATCAGATCAATTAATTTTTTATTTCGTTTGAAGGCTTACTTGTGTCAAGTACTTAAATGTTAGGTAACAAATCTTGAGTTAAATAATAAAAATATCGAAAGTATTTTTATTATTACTCGTATACTTACTTACCTGCATGCCTAGTATAAATTTTGATAGCACGATAAATACCGTTTAGGACATTAATACTTTAAATTTAATTGAGCTGGTCTAAATAGCTTGATATTAAAATAGGTAATTCAACAAATGAGTCAACTTAGAGACAACAATATTAAAAAACTTCCTCAAGATATTTATGATGTTTTGATTATTGGAGGGGGTATTAACGGTGCTGTATCTGCTGCTGCTTTAGCCGCTAAGGGCGCTAGAGTTGCCTTGATAGACAAAGGTGATTTTGCTGGTTTCACTAGTTCAAACTCATCAAATTTAGCTTGGGGTGGCATAAAATATTTAGAAAGTCATGAATATAATTTGGTTAATAAACTTTGTAAAAGTAGAAACCATTTAATGCGTAGCTATCCTTCTACTGTTAAAGAAATTCGCTTTTTTACAAGTATCCAAAAAGGCTTTAGATTTCCGGCATTCTTTGTTTATTTAGGTACTATTCTCTATTGGTTTATGGGCCGTTTTTTTACTAAATCTCCTAGATACCTCAATGCAAAAAAAATAAAATCATCAGAGCCAGTCATTAACACAAAAAATGTAGAGGCTGGATTTGAATATTCAGACAGTTTTTTATTGGATAACGATGCTCGTTTTGTTTTCAATTTTATTCGCTCTAGTATGAGCCATGGGTGTATTGCCGCTAACTATGTAAGTTCGCAGGGCTCTACTCGCTCTAATGATATTTGGACTACAAATGCAGTAGACGAGATGTCTAAAGAGAAGTTTACTATCCGCTCTAAAGTTATTATTAACGCAGCAGGCCCATTTGTTGATCCTATTAACAATACAAATAGTCAAACCACAGCACATCACCATGTATTTTCAAAAGGTATTCACCTTATTGTTGATAAGATAACTAACAGTAACAAAGTACTGACGTTTTTTGCAGATGATGGTCGGTTGTTTTTTGTGATCCCCATGGGCCCAAAAACGTGTATTGGTACAACCGATACACAAGTTCATAGTCCGCACTCACAAGTGACTGATGAGGATCGAAACTTTGTGCTTGATAATGCTAACAAATTATTAGAGTTAGAAAAGCCAATTACAAAAAATGATATTATAGCCGAGCGCTGTGGAGTTAGACCATTAGCAATTAAAAAAGACGGTAATGGTAAGGCTGACTGGGTGCAGTTATCGCGCAAGCACGCTATAGATACAAATAGTGATCAAAAATATCTTTCTATCTTTGGCGGAAAACTAACAGATTGTATTAATGTAGGCGATGAAGTGGCTGATTTAGTCACTGGATTAGGTATTAAGTTACCTTATGAAGATTACAAATGGTACGGTGAACCTGACGACACCGTTAAAAATGAGTTCATGCATCGTGCAAAATTAATGAATTTGGATGGTTTAACACCTAAAACATCTACAGAGGTACTTAGTAAGCGGTTTTGGAGACGTTACGGCAGAAATGCGATTAACATGCTAGAAAAAATTCGTGAAGCACCTGAAAAAGGCGAACTCCTTATTAAGAATTCGGAGTACTTACGTGTGGAAATTGAACACGCTGCTGAGCGGGAAATGATAACTAAACTCAGTGATTTTTTACGTCGACGTTCTAAAATTTCACTGGTTGTAAGAAAAGAAGATATTCTTTCAGATCCTGGTTTACATGAAGTCTGCCAAATTCTATTTGGTAAGGATAATGCTGAAAATAAACTTCAGGAGTACATTGAAGAGATATCTAAATAACTATTTACATCTATTCTTACGACTTTAAAAGCTTGGGTTAAATGTTATATAAGAAGTCAGTTAACACGATTAAAATTAATTATGTTAACTGACTTCTTATAGCAACTAATAAAACTATATTTTATTTTTAAAAATTAATAACATTTTTTAACTTTTTATCAAACGCTTCAGCTAGCCTTTCTGTTTCACTAAAAACTATATTCCAATATTTAATACGCGTGTCTGCATCAAGATCGGTAAAGTCGTTTCTGTCTGGGATTTTTCCGTACGGTAAACTTGTTACAAATTCTTTTGATGGAGTAATCATAACCACGTTATCGTAATTAAGTGGTGATACTTTACGTTTTAAATTTTTATCGAACCACCCTGCTTTTGGCTCTGAATTAAAATGCGGATATAAAATAAGTCCTGGGTTATTAATTTTTAAATCAAAGTGGTAATCAATTATTCCGCCATCGCGATATATACCTTGCGGTGAGCCTGCAATATTTTTTATGCCTTGCATAACAAGTGGTATAGAGCCCGATGCCAGTAACGCATCTTTTAAATTATGTTGAGTAAGCGCTATGTTTTGCGTTTTAAAATTGTAGGTGTCGGTAATTGATAAGTCACTTGTTGCTGGGCCAAATATAAAACGCTCATATTGCGAGCCTAATAATTTTCGGTTAACGCGGTTTAACATATAACTTTTTGATAAACCCATTAACTGTATTAATTTATTTTCGCTGGCAATAAAGCCATTCGATTTAGCTACTATAAAGTGCGCTTTAAATATTGGGTTATTTATAATTTCGGTGACGCCGTTGTCGCCAAAAACATCTTCAAGTAATGCGCGCGCTTTTATTGTTATTTCATTTGGTGTTGGTTTATTACTTGAATATCGGGTTTGCGAATACGATTTTGCTAATCGCTCAATCGCAGCAACAGGATCGTTTTGTGCAAAACACGCAGAGCGAAAAGCGCCAGCAGATGAGCCAATTAAATTAAGTGGTTGGGTGCGGTTTTTAAAAAATTCACCAAAAATATATTTATCTAAGCCAAATAATGTAAACCATTTAGGACCGCCACTTGCACCTAAAAAAGAGGTGAAAAGTTCAGGTTTAAAGCCCTGTTCGTTAATAATTTTAGCCGCTGTTTTCCCTGCGTGAATCTCGATCATCTAAAAAATTGTGCCCTTTTATTTTGGTTGCTTCTGTTATTTTACAACACTGAAAGTGAATATTTATGCAAATTAAAAAGCGACTTTATGTTGCCATAAAACCGCTTTTTATAGTTAAGTGTGCTGAACTAGTCCCAAATGCCGTCTTCGCATTTGCCCTGTACTTTTACATCTTTTACTTTAAATTCGGGCTCTAGACCTTTGTCTCTTTGTGCGTGGTAATCGCTCGTAACAGACAAAATAGTCGGCGTTAATAGTATAATAGCGATAACGTTAACCACTGTCATTAACCCTAAGGCAATATCGGCTAAATCCCAGACTTCTTTTAATGTGGCCGATGCGCCCCACAACATCATTGATAAATAAAGCAAAGTGTAAATGCCGCGCCCTACTTTGTTGTCGAGCTTAAATAAGTGCAAGTTGCTCTCTGCATAGGCGTAGTTTGCCACTACCGATGTAAAAGCAAATAAGGTTATAGCGGCTGCTACAAAGTAAACACCACCTTGTGCTAAATGAGCGGTCATCGCGCTTTGTGTTAAACGAATGCCTTCCATTTCACCGCTTATGTCTATATCGGCTAATAAAATGATCACCGCGGTACAGCTACACAGTACTATTGTATCGAAAAATACGCCTAGCATTTGTATGTAACCTTGCGTTACAGGGTGATTAGGTATTGGGCTGGCACTTGCTGAAGCATGCGGCACACTACCTGCACCGGCCTCATTAGAATATAAACCACGTTGAATACCGTTTTTAATGGCAGCGCCCATTGCACCGGCGCCTGCTTCTTGTAAACCAAACGCTGATAAAAATATATCTTTAAGCATGGCGGGTACTTGCGGGAAATTTATAATCGTAATAATTACCGCAGCAAGTACAAACACAATGCCCATTATTGGCACAACACGCTCTGCAAACCGGGCAATTGCTTTAAAGCCACCGAGTATAATTGAGCCGGCTAGCACGGTAATAACCATGCCTGAATAAAATGTAGGAACTTCAAACGCGTAATTAAGTGCGTCGGTAATTGTGTTCGTTTGCATTGCGCTAAACGTAAAGCCGTAACCTAAAAACAAACACGCAGCAAACACAATTGCAAACGCCCGGCTACCCAAACCTTGTTGAATATAATACGCAGGGCCCCCTCTAAACTCGCC
>NZ_AUTN01000002.1:0-9896 GCF_000497955.1 Pseudoalteromonas sp. TAE56 | reverse complement strand
TTATGGTATTACACCTAGCTGGACAGCTGGTGCGGCAGTGCAAGGTGATGAGTATTCTCAGCAGGTTGGTTTTAAAAATATTTATGCAGCTAAAATTGGACAGATTGCGTTTGAAAATGCGATAAGTTTCAATGAAAAAACAGGCCATGCCTATCGCATTGTTTATAGTAACTATAGAAATCATAGTGATAATAACACTGATATTACGGTGGGTTATGAATACTCATCAAGATATTTTACTGGCCTTGGTTATCGGCCTGATTCTCAATCTAGTTCTCGCTTAAGAGAGCATTATATTCAGGCTAATTATAGTTTTTTTTGGGGAGATAATACGCAAACATCTTTTTTTACAAGCTTATCAAGGTCATATGATGAAGCTCAATTTGATAAATCAATGGGGGTTAGTCTTTCTGGTGAGATCGATAATAGCCAATGGAGATATAGTTTAGGTGGGCAGTGGGAGGGTCTCGCTGGAGAAAGTCAATGGGATGTAAGGTTGTCTGTCACTTATAAGTTTTCTAATACTCGACGGGCTAAATTATCTCATCAATCTAGGCGTGACAAAACACGTTTAGAATTCTCTCAAGATAGTAATCAGCGCTATGTTGGAGCTTTGAACATAAGAGCTGGGCTTGAAAAAAATGATCTAAATGAAGCTATTTTTGATTTAAATACTCAATACAACGCGAATCGTTTTGTTATGAACTTTGATCATGGGAGTTTTTATGAGCAATTTAATGAGGACTCAGCTTACCATCAGAGCCGATTAAGCTTGGCGTCAAGTATAGCATTTGCAGATAAGAGTTGGGCTGTTGGGAAACCAATATACGATAGCTTCGCTTTAATAAAACCTCACTCTAGCCTTAAAGGAAAAAAAGTTATATTGGGGCAATATGAAGATGTATATAGAGCAGATAATGAAGACTTCGAGACTATTTTATTAAACGATATAAGTTCATACGCCTCGACCAACGTTGCAGTCGATATTGACAACTTAGCGCCAGGGTATGATATAGGTTCTGGTATTATTACTCTTTATTCACCTTATCGAACGGGCCATGCAATTACAATAGGGACTGCTGCTAACATATCAGTCATTGCAACGTTGTACGACCAACAAAAAAAACCACTATCGTTACAGGTTGGAGCAGCTATTTGTTTAGATAATAGTAGTAAGAAAGAGCATACATTTTTTACGAATAAAAAAGGACGATTTGCATTAACAGGTTTAACCGCCTGTAATTATGAAATTACACTTAATAATGCAGAAAAGTCACATTTTACGATTGAAGTATCTGAAGGTGAGCAATTACAGCGCAAAGGAGCTATTTATGTACAATAAAAAAGTAAGTTTATTATTGGGTGGTTTAGCACTATTTATTTTTACGCCTTTAATTCATGCGCAATGTGCTGCTAGGTTCGATAAGATTGAACATATTTATGATGATTTTGAAAGCTACCATGCCTTACAGCAAGTAGACTCTAAGAAAGAGCTACGTATAAGCGTTATTAATGATGAGAATTGTCAATTACAGCTCTTGATTACAAGTGAGAACCAAGCTCAGTTAAAAGGGCAATTTCAAAGTGTTCCGTACCAAATGCAAAGTATACCGAGTCAGTTAGTAAGCATATCAACTTTAAAGTTGAGCTTTACTAATTCTTCGACGATATTGTCTTTACTAATACCATCAGGAACGCCTATTAAAGCTGGTGTTTATACAGATAGACTTCAAATGAAATTATACGACCAGGGGAGCAAGTTGTTAGATGAACGAGAATATAGCATTCAAGAAAATATTGCGCCTAGAACAAGTCTTTCTGTACTTGGGTATAATACATTTTCAAATACTATTAATTTGGGAGAGTTAATTCCGGGTAAGGAATACACTATGTTACCTAGCTTACAAGTTGTTACTAATTCAGATATTCAATTATCTGTAAGTTCAGATAATAATGGTAGATTAATACATAGTCTCTATAGAGATAAATATGCAATTAATTACAGTCTAGATCTGGCAGGAAGTTGGCTTGAACTAAATAACGTATCACAACATAAATTCTCATATTCAGGGCAGACCGTTTATTTATTACCTTTAAAAATTCAACTAAATGATTTTGAAAGGCAAGCTGCCGGTGAATATTCAGATACAATAAGATTTCAAATAAGCCCGCTTAACTATTAATTCTATTTAAGTTTTTTTGACACCAAAGTAATGCTTGTTGCTTGTTCTTCACAGCAATCTTTTGATAAACCTTGTGTAAGTGCACGCGAACAGTAGCTTCACTTATAAATAAAGTGTCGGCAATTGCACTTGAATGTAAGCCAGAAAATAATAAGTTCAATACTTTCATTTCTTTACATGTTAAATTGTTGGATTGCAGTGTGGTTTGCTGTTCACTCGCTAGCATTTGTCTCATCCAACCGTCAGTTACAGCACGTGGAAACCAAAGTTTTCCTTGCTCTATAGCTTCTAACCCTTGCTGAAATAGTACCTCGTCAGTACCTTCATAAAACAACCCTTTTAAATTAGGCCATTCTTTTAATGCGAGTACATCTCCGTCTTTGGGTACGTCAAAAATAACGAGTCCTTGATGACCGTTTTTTAGCATAAACTGATTTATAAGTTCATAATTGGTAATGACGTTTAAAGCTTGATAATTAACGAGTAGGACGTTGAAGTCAGCTGCAACACAAAAAAGTGAGGTGTAATTTGAGTTGGTGAAGCATTTTGGGCTTTTATCTACTGTATTTACAATATTCATAATATTCTATCCATAGATTACATTTTAGTACTATATTCTTATTTTTAGTTAATTTCAATGATAGGAGAATGTGTTTTAGCTCTTTTTTTATACACTAAAGTGCATGTGTATAGTACATTTTATGTGTTTTTTAAAATTGTATTTATGCGATTTTTTGTTTTAAAACAGCTTTTTAGTGAGGTTGATATTAATGTTCTTTATTTGTGATAATCCACCAAAAACTAACAATGTCTAAATCACTTTTATTCTTTATACATTCATTCAAATAATTTATACATTTCTTCACAATTCTGTCATATAATACCCGTCCAGAGGAAAGGTGCTATTAAGCATCTTTTTTTATGCCTGAATTTTATACTCTTAAGTATAAATGCATAACTAAATCATCCGGTATCCTTTGGAGAATATTTTGAAATTACGTAACCTCTCACAGTTAAGCTTAGCAATTCTTGCTTCACTCACTACCTCTGTAAACAGCGAAGAAGCTAAAACAACAGCTAAACAAGACGCATTCGAAAAGATAGAAGTCACAGCTCGTAAACGTACAGAGAGCCTGTTTGAATCTCCAACCGCTATCACGTCAATTGGCGCTAATCTAATTGATAAAGCCAATATGAGTAACTTAGAAGATATTGGTAAATATGTTCCAAATTTAAATATTACCCGCTATGGCGTGGGTAATTCTGCGCATGCGTCTGTATTTATCCGCGGTATAGGTTTGCAAGATCATATAATAACTACCGATCCGGGTGTGGGTGTGTATCTTGATGGTGTGTACTTAGGTCGTCAAATGGGTTCTAACTTATCATTACCTAATGTTGAGCGTGTTGAAGTGCTTCGTGGCCCACAAGGTACATTATATGGTCGTAATACCTTAGGTGGCGCTGTAAATGTAATTACCAAACAACCTGGTGATGAAGGTATTGTAACTACTACAGCAAAGCTGGGGAGTCGTGGACGTATTGCGGGTGATGTTTATTTTAATAATTCACTAACAGATGATGTAAGTATGTCTGCAAGTGCATCGTACAAAACACGTGATGGCGTGGGCGAGGCAGTTAATTTAGCAAACCCAGAAAAAGAAATTGGTGAAGAAGAGGAGTTTAGCGGCCGTGTTGCACTTAAATGGCAAGCAAATACCGACTTAGCATTTACTTTTTCTTTAGATGGTGTCGATAACGAATCTGGCCAATCGCCCTATACAATTGAATTAACTGATCCGCTAGATGCAAGCGATGTGTTTAATGGAGATTTCCCATTATTGACTCAAGATTTAATTCCATCAGACCCTGATGATTTAGGTACAACCGTTGCGGGTATTGAATCTACCTCTTACTCAGGTTGGGGCACTTCGTTTTCAGCCGATTGGGCAATTAACGATACTTATACTACTAAGTTTATCTCAAGTTACCGTACATCTGAGTATGAAGGTGGCCTAGATGATGATGCATCACCTTTAAACTTGTCTGAGTTCCCAGAGGAGGGCGGTGCTGATCAATACTCTTTTGAAGTTCAGCTAAATGCAACATTCGATAATATGGACTTTGTATCTGGTCTTTACTTTTTTAATGAAGATGGCTTTACACGTTCAGGCCCGTTTGTATTTAGCCCATTTAATACACCTAATGGCTTGTTGAATGATGGTGTAACAGAATCATTTGGTGGTTACGGTGAATTTGAAATTAACCAAGAAACTAATTCGTATGCAGCATATATAAATGCCAGCTACGATTTAACTGACGATTTAACGGTTGGTGGTGGCCTTCGTTATTCAAAAGATAAGAAAGATGCAAATGCTATATTCCCATCATTTCCAACTCGTAAGTATGTAAGTGCGGATTTTGATGCAGTTACGTGGGATGTAAATGCATCTTATCAGCTTAGCAATAATATGAATGTGTATGGCCAGGTTCAAAAAGGTTATCAAACAGGTGGTTTTCCACCGCGTCCATTTGGTGGACCAGATCAATTTGTATCGTTTGACGAAACAAAAGCGGTTAACTACGAAATGGGTTTAAAAGGCCAAGTACACGAAAATGTATCTATGATGCTTGCGGTATTTGTGACTGATTACACCGATTTAGCATTACCGTTTTCAGATCCAACAGCGGGTGGTGGCTTTGTAACAATTGTAGAAAATGCGGGTCAATCTAAAGCGCAAGGTATTGAACTTGAAACAACCGTTGCTATTACCGATGACTTTACTATTCGTAGTGCAGTTGGTTATTTAGATTCTGAAATAACAGAAGTTGCTGAGGGCGTACAAGGCATAGGTAAAGGCGATTCACCAGCACTTACACCACGCTGGACTGTCATGGTTGCACCTTCTTACTTTATGGATTTAGAGAGTGGCGCAACACTTGCGTTTAATGCTAATTATTCGTATCGCAGTGAAATGCAAGGTC
Source organism: Pseudoalteromonas sp. TAE56 (assembly GCF_000497955.1). Lineage (NCBI taxonomy): Bacteria > Pseudomonadati > Pseudomonadota > Gammaproteobacteria > Alteromonadales > Pseudoalteromonadaceae > Pseudoalteromonas > Pseudoalteromonas sp. TAE56. Next base: position 4,728 of record NZ_AUTN01000002.1, on the reverse strand, counting down.
AATCAGTTTACAACCAAAGTGAGACTATTGATTCTCGTGAATTAGTTGGTTTTAATATTTCGTACACTAATCCATATGGCGATATGGAAGTTACACTGTATGGTGAAAACGTTCTAAACGAAGTTTACGATGTTGGTCGTCTACAACAATCAGGTTTTGTTGGTGTAATGCGTAGTAATGACCGCAGCGAATTTGGTTTAAAATTCAAAAAAGATTTTGAGCTATAAACTAAAATCAAGTAAATAAAATTCAATGTAATTGAAGTTTATTTTTCATAATAAAGGCCGAATCATGCTGTGATTCGGCCTTTATATATTCAATAGTAAAATTATTATCCGCATAATTTAAATCCCTAATTTAAATTGCTGATTTAAAACAATCAACATAACCACTTTTAAGTATTTGTATCAGCTTAAATGCGCCTTTTTAGTTTGTGTAAAGGCTTGGTTGTTCGTTACAATGGCGCCACTTAATTGCCAAACGGACTCAGTGATGAAAATTCTTGCCGATCAAAATATGCCTTTAGTTGAGCAGTACTTTGCAGACTTTGGTGAGGTTGAGCGTTTTGATGGTCGTAAATTAACGCCTGAACAATTAATAAATGTAGATGTACTCCTTACTCGTTCAGTGACTAATGTTAATCATGAACTATTGGCACAAGCTAACAAGCTGCGCTTTGTGGGGACTGCCACAATTGGCATTGACCATATTGATACGCAATTACTACATGATAGAAATATTGCTTTTACCAGTGCACCTGGTTGTAATGCCGTTGCTGTAGCTGAATATGTAATTAGTAGTTTATTTGCATTAAGCCAAGAAAATGCGCGCCCATTATGTGGTCAAACAATTGGTATTGTTGGTATGGGTAACATTGGCACGTGTTTGTCGCAAAAATTAAAAGCATTAAATGTCGACGTACTGCTGTGCGATCCAATTAAGCACGAAAAGGGCTTACTACAAGAGCATGTAGCGCTTGATGAGTTATTAGCGCAATCAGATGTTGTTACTTTTCATGTTCCACTTGTTATAAGTGGCGAGCACAAAACGCTGCACATGATGAATAAAGAGCGATTAAAAGCACTTAAGCCAGGACTCACGCTAATTAACGCAAGCCGAGGCGATGTAATTGATAATCAAGCTTTGCTTGAGGTAATGGAAGCTGGGGCTGATTTAGATTTAGTACTTGATGTATGGGAAAAAGAGCCCAATATTCTAACTGAATTACTAGAGCATGTGCGTTATGCCAGTGTGCATATCGCAGGGCATACACTTGAGGGGAAAGCACGAGGTACACAAATGTTGTATCAAAAATTGTGTGACCTAAAAGGTATAGAGGTGAGTAAATCGTTGGATGATTTTTTACCAATGCCTGCTATTACAAATGCAACTGTCACGCAAAGCCTTAATGAGCAAGATATTGCCCGTTTGGTGCATTTAATTTATGACGTACGCCGCGATGACGGAATTTTACTTCGTCATTTAGAAGGTGAGGGCTTTGATAGTTTACGTAAAAACTATCCGGTAAGGCGAGAATTTAGCACCTTATTCCTACAAGGTGATAGCCCACAACTAGCAGCACTTAGTCAACTTGGCTTTAGCATAGCTAAATAATTATTTAACTAACGATGTTGTTTTAATGTCGTTTATAGAGGAAGAAATATGTCGCAAAAATATAACGTTGCCGTACTTGGCGCTACTGGTTTAGTAGGCCGTCAAATCATTGAAACGCTAGCAGATCGTAAGTTTCCTGTCGATCAGCTTTTTTTACTTGCGAGCAGCCGCAGCGCAGGTGAAGACATAAAGTTTCGTGGTGAGACCATTGAAGTACTTGACGTTGAAGGCTTTGACTTTAGCCAAGCGCATATAGGTTTGTTTTCTGCTGGTGGTAGTGTATCTGAAAAATATGCTCCTATTGCTGCTGATGCCGGCTGTATTGTAATTGATAATACATCGCACTTTAGAAATGATTTTGAAATCCCGCTAGTGGTGCCAGAAGTTAATGCTTCAAGTCTAGCTGATTTTAGAAACCGTAATATTATTGCTAACCCTAACTGTTCAACTATTCAGATGATGCTAGCACTTAAACCAATTTATGATGCTTATGGAATAGACCGTATCAACGTATCTACTTACCAAGCTGTATCGGGTGCAGGTAAAGAAGCGGTTGATGAACTTGCAAAGCAAACAGCTAATTTGATGAATGCACGCCCTATGGACAATAAAGTATTTCCAAAGCAAATTGCATTTAACGTTATTCCTCAAATTGATAGCTTTGAAGATAATGGCTACACGCGTGAAGAAATGAAAATGGTAAATGAAACTCATAAAATTTTGGGTGATACCACCATTGCAGTAAATCCTACATGTGTACGTGTTCCCGTATTTTTTGGTCACTCAGAATCAATTAATATTGAAACGCGCATGCCTTATGACTTTGAACACGTTAAGCAACTTTTAAAAGACGCGCCTGGTGTTGAGCTAATTGATGATGAAGGTGATTACCCTACAGCAGTGTCTGACGCTAGTGGTAACGATACTGTTTATATAGGCCGATTACGTGCTGATATTTCTCATCCTCATGGATTAAACATGTGGGTTGTAAGTGATAACACTCGTAAAGGTGCTGCAACTAACAGTATTCAAATTGCAGAAGAGCTTATTGCTAATTACATGTAATAGTCAATAGCGTTGAACACACTTGAGAAGCGGTAAACATTATTTGTTTGCCGCTTTTTGTTTATAGAGCTTGTCAATTTTTTGCCGTTTAATTCTAAAAGTATAAAAACTGATTGATAACACTCAATAAATTAATATTTATAAAGATGTTTTAAGGCATTTATTTTCAAGGTGTTGCGATGGATATTAAGCCCTAACTGGTTTATAGTTTGTAATTGGAATAGAGCTTGCAATAAAAATAGATTGTAATAATAAATGCGAGTCAGTCATTTGGCTGATAACAGCAATAATCAACAATATTTATGCACTTAAGCTTTAAGTGTTTTGTTAATATTTAAATATTAAAGGATCAGCATGCGCGGTTTAGTTACACTTATTATATTAGCGTCTGCATTGATAGTAACGCCAGTTTACTCTCAAGACAGTACCCAATTAAAGGGGCCTAAAGGCGTTGACTATGGTGCGCAAGGGCGATCTATTGGGCCAATTAAACCAACTGATACACTTTGGCGTATAGCGGCTAAAGTGCGCCCAGATAACTCCGTCAGCATTTATCAAGTTATGCAGGCCTTGTATAACAAAAACCCCAACTCATTTTTAGAACAAAATCTTAACCATATTCAAAATGGTGCCTATTTAAAAATCCCAACTTTAGCCGAAATAAAAAGTGTAAATACACAGCTTGCAAAGCAACGTTCTGAGCAAGATGATGCATTATGGGAAAAGAAAAAAAATGGCACACTTACGCAAAGCGAAATTACCTCAGCGCAAACAAAAGTAACTCAAGCTCGTAAAGTCGACGTAGACGATGCCAAAAAAGAGATACAGAAAGAATTAAATGAAATAAAAACAGAGCAAGGTACTAAGCTGGTTGAGTTACAACAACAGTTTAAAAATTCTGTAAGCAATGTAGAAGAAATTTTAGTTGAAAATAATAATCTTAAAAAACAATTATCAGGTATTTCAAACGAACTCGAAAACTTACGCTTACAGTTAGGACAAGACAGCGAAATTCAAAATCAGTTAAAAGAACTAATTGTTAAACAAAACGAGATTATTGCACAACAAAAAAAACAAGAGGTAATACCAAAAGAATCGTTTGATTTAAGCTCATTATTTTCAAATCCTATAGTGCTGGGTTTATTAATGTTTATTCCTGGGCTACTGATTGTTTTTGCAATTGTTATGTTTTTACGCAAACGAGCAAGTAATCAAGAAGAGCCACAAAACGATGATGACTTTTTACCACAAACCCCAACTTATACTGGCGATGATGATTTAGATCCAAGTTTAAATGACGATCCAATTGTACCCGATCCTTTAGATGACTTGAGTGTTCAACTTGATGATAATCTCGAAAATGATATGTTGCCTGATGATGATTTAGATGACGGCCTAGATGATTTTTCAGGTGGTGAAAATTTACTCGATCAGGATGAGCTCGAAAGCCTACTAAGTGATGACATTGTTTTTGATGATGAAAATACCGATGACAATGATGAACTTGATATTTTTATGCAGCAAGGGTTTGATCAACCTTCAGATGAAAACGCTGAAGATATAGATTTAGACTTATCTGATGACTCAATAAACAATGATGAAATTCTAACTAATGACGATTTAGATAGCTTGTTTGATGAAGACGATAGTCTACCTGAGTTTGATGCACCGCAAACAAGCGAAGCTTTAGAAGATGATAGCTTAGAGTCTCATGATGAAATGGCGGCTTTAAGTGAGGAGCTTGCAGATGATGATAATTTTGATATAGATGAATTATTAGATCAAACATCAACAGAATTAGATACCTCAGATAACACTTTAGATGAACTTGATTCAAGCGACGACTTTGATTTAGATGATATAGATAACTTAATTGATGAAGCGAATGAACCAAAAAGTGATGTGGTAGATGACTCAATTGATGCAGAGTTACTCGACGAAAATGAACTTCTAGAAGAAAACGACAACTTTGATTTAGACGACATAGATAGTTTAATTGATGAAGCAGCAGTTGATGCTGCAGATGGTTCATTAGTTGAGGAAAGTGAC
>NZ_AUTN01000001.1:0-4027 GCF_000497955.1 Pseudoalteromonas sp. TAE56 | reverse complement strand
GCTGCGTTATCGCCTATTCATGGGGAATAACCACACTACATAGGCTCTGCCTTGCCTAAAAACCAAACATACTGCTGCAAATTCACCCACGAAAGGTCAACACGCCCTAGTTAGCCTCTTCAGTAACTACTCAAAGCTATTTTATTACCTTATATAATTTATAGAGTGGAGCTGAGCAGTTATGCCTATGACGCGCTTTACGAAAATTGCCTACCTGCATTTATGTAAATGTCATTTATGAAACCTATATTGCCAGTAATGCTTATTTATAAAATTTAAAAAGTAAATATACTAACCTGACAAATTTAACACGTGTTGTTAAAGCGCTCAGCACAGTTACTCTATTGTTGTTTTTAAAGGAATCATTTTAGTATGTGGATAACTTTTGCATTACTCGCAACTGTTTTTTTTGGTGCTCGAGGAATAATGTACCAATGGACGTCGCAAAAAAAGATTAACCGTAATCTATTATTATTCGGTGTTTTTTTTGTAGGGTTCATAATCAGCGCGTTAGGTACTGTAATATTTGAACATACATGGTACGGCTGGGCAGATATTACGGTTGGGCTTGCTTTAGGCTTTGGATCTTTTGCGGCTAATGGATTTTTGCATAAAGGATTTTCAGTCGGAAAGGCGTCTTTAATTAGTATTCTATCGGGGCTAACGCCTTTATTTGTCCTTTTGTTTGCCTTTTTATTATGGCAAGAAACCTTAACCGTTATTCAATTAATCGGCTTTTTTATCATTTTTGGCGGTCTTTATATTATTCGCTACTCCAGCGATATCTCATTGAGTAATCTACAAGGTGCGCAATGGGGATTATTGGCTGCTCTGTCCTTTGCATTTAATGATTTAATGGGTAAGCAATCAACACTCCTTGAGGCAGATACATTCGCCACTTTAACGTCGATGTTCGGGTTTGGTAGCTTTCTCTTTGCTATTAGTTGGTTAGTAAAGCGCAAAAAAATGTTAGCAGAGCAAGGCGTTTCTCAAGGGCACTGGTCTGCTGGTAAAACGTTCTCGTGCGGGTTGCTTATTGGTTTAACGAATGTAGCAGGCATGGTTGCAATAATATCGGCCTTTGCAATTGGTAACACGGGGCTAGTGTCGGCAATTTCGGGGATGAATATTTTAATTATTTTATTGTACTCACGCATCATCCTAAAAGAGTCTTTTACACGCCAAGAAGTTATAGGATTAACAACGGCATTTTTAGGTGTAATTGTACTAAGGCTTAGTTTTTAAAAGTCGAATGAGCTTAACCACTTTGCTGTAAAAAGCATACACTGCTACATATTAGTAAAGTGTTGCAGTGTATGCTCTATCAGTAAACGCACTCGATAAGGGATTTGTTTTCTGTCGCGATAAAGCATAGAAAATGGCTGCCCTTTGCTTTGCCAATCAGGAAGAATGCGTTTAAGCTTTCCGGCTTTAATAAGTAGTAATGCTATATAATCAGGGATGTAGCTAATACCCACACCAGACTCAACGGCTTGTTTCATCATTTGAATTTCATCAACTTCCAAACGAACATGTGTGTTTGGATTAAGACTGTACTCTTCGCTCGTTTGCTGATTGTTTAATTGCCACGGAACCAACCCAACGCACGTGATTTTTGGGTGCTGCTCTAATTGTTTAGGATGAGTGATGGATTGATAATCATGGTCAGGGTGAGCACAAAGCACATTATGAGTAAGTTTAAGCTCTCTAATAACCCAATTATCAATGGCAGGGTTTCTTACTCTAAATGCTATATCAATCCCTTCTTTTTCAATATCAATAAGGTTGTTTGAAAAGCGTAAATCTAGTTGAATATCGGGATACTGCAGTAAAAAATCACAAAAAATAGCACTTAAAAAATGTTTACCCATGTAAATGGGGGCACAGATCCTAATTTTCCCTTTAGGTTGGTCTTTTTCATCACAAAGTGCTTGCTCGATACACTCTGCTTCGTCAAATAACTTGCGATAGCGATCGTAATATAACTCACCAGTATGCGTTAGCGTTACTCGATGGGCATCTCGATTGAGTAGCGTTAATTGAAGAGCTTGCTCTAATAAACGTATTCTGCGGCTTAAGGTTGATAGTGACATATTAAGATTTGCTGATGCTTTTTTAAAGCTACCAAGTTTTACTATGGTGCAAAAGTAACGTAAATCATCGAGAGAATAACTAGCTGCCATCAGAACTACTTTATTGTTTAGGATGTAGATAATATTAACAGCGACGCTTTAAAATTTCATTAGAGAAGCCAGAAGTTTTTATTGATAAAGATCAACAAAGAAAAAGTCAATAAAATGCATAATTCAACGCTGTTAATCATATAATTTAAAATAAAGCTGTAAATGCTCTATTTTTCTTCAGTTCTTGTTTTATATGAATTTTAATTAACGAGGCTAAAAAATGGCTCTACTCATAAATAACAAATGCATTAACTGCGATAGTTATAAGGTTTTCAATTAAAGTCTTTAAAAACAGTCTGTTACTTTGTTGTGCTATGGCTTGTGCTACGACTTTACGTAACTCGTTAACACTAAGCTAGTATCTTAAAAACAGTCTTAAAAGGCAAATTGTATTAACTGAATAGTTGAAAACTTTAGACTTATAGAGTCTTTGAATCTTATATTTATGTTTTGTAGGTTAAAGAATTAATTTGGAAAAGAGAATTGAGAGTTAATAAAAGCAAAACTTAGATTTTTCTTTTTTATGACACAACTATAAAGTGCCTTTTAGGGAACATTAAGCCGTATTTTAGGCCTTAAAGTGACTTATAGGTCACTTTAACTACCGTCGGTTATACCCAAAAGTTAAGTATTGTTTTTACTTAATCTACTTTTTTAGCTTGTTTAACAAGCCTAATTAAAATTATGCTCAGCACAGTAGCCGGTAATAACCATATAAAATCGCTCATTTCTAACCCTCAATATTTGGAATAATACTCCAACCTTAATGTTTTTGGTGTGTTTTGCAAATTTACGTCGTTTATTTTATAGCTTTCAATTTTTTCCCTCACTTATGCCTAGTTAATTTTAGGACAATTAACTAGGAAAAACCATGAAAGACCAAAAATCACCGTTTATTCGCCAATATGTACGCGCTAGCAAATCACCGTGGGATGACAGTTCAACAATTTTGCTACTAGCTGATGTTGTTGATAAGCAAGAACTTGAACTGAGCTTCACCAATTACATTTATTTACACAGAGATAGCGTGGGGAGTGTGCTGGGTATTAGTATTTCTCAACAGTTACTAGCTGCTAATCCTGAGTTCTCAGAGCGGTATTTGGAGGGTATTGAAATGTATGCCTTTTTACTCGTACATACTGAAGACATAACAAACTTCTGCAGTTTATTTACTGCAGAATTTGAGCAACTATTTATGCTAAGACCCAATGAGTATTTTGCAGCTGCAGAGTGCCATTGGTTAGGTATATTAGAAAATACCTAAAAACCTTTAGCGAACCACGTGGTTCGCTTTTTTATTTCCCTGCAACGCTACTAGTTATATGTATAGAGCCAAAAATAAGTTACACACTGCATGTTCATTACTCCAAAAAATTGCACCGAGCCTGGCGCTAAACAGGCTTACCTACCTGAAGAGCCTCTGTGGTGATTCACTGCATTTAAATGAATATTCATACTCTGTATGACGTATAGGGTTATGTAGGGAGAAAACAATATAGCGATTGTTTTGGCGGCAGGGCCCGAATGCGTGGTCTTAGTTACCTAATGTAGACAGGTTAAAAATAAAAAGGAGTGAATAATATTCACTCCTTTTTTACATTCAAATTTTATCGTTTTGATATTCTATGCGAAATATCAACAATGCCTCTTAGTTGTGCATACCTAATTAAAATAGGTCACATACATAAGAGATATTATGAAAAATAAACGAATAAAACGGCAATTCGGGGTGATAGTTCGAACACTCTCAGATGCGTGCTCCATAAGCGGCTACATATTGGCGTTATCGGGTTGGCTTAATTACAAAAAGGTCTGTGATATACCATTAATTACAGATATGGCAG